>NZ_JBFRQW010000003.1:0-47683 GCF_041472735.1 Vibrio sp. 10N.261.46.E11 | reverse complement strand
CCGCGATGAACCTTTTTTTTGCCTGAATTTTGAGTTCTACTTGTTGGTATTACTTATTATTAAGTGCAGTTAGATCAAGCAAAACAAGCAGAGCACGACAATTTATTAATCATGCTCATACCATTCTTGCGCTAACACTCACCACACTTTGAGTAACAGCTTGGTTGGCGCGGGCATTCTCCACCTCGGGAGCAGATAAGCCTAGCCTCTGTCTCAATCCCACGTTCAATCCAATTTATATTTAGAATCTTGGCTATTGTCGTGAGATCTTTCTTGATGTTACGCGGGATTACCACCGAGCCACCATTGTTAACGCATGATGCTTTAAGTTGCTCTGCAATGTCTCTTGAATTACCGCCTTGTGCATCAATTGCAGGGTTAAGGTCTATGCCTGCACACAATACGCGATTGTTACCTGCAGGATCCGTCATATTGATTGATTCACAGCAGTAGATTCTTGGCTCATCACCCACATTTAAAATAGATATTTGAGCCGAACTCCCTGCGCGAGGTTCTGATAATCGACGGAACACTGCCCAATGTTGACATGGGTCGGCGACCGTTCTCATATTCCCCCAAGGCAGTGGAATCCCGTTCCCGCGGTATACCGCCTTGAGTTTCCCAGGCCCATAAGCATCAAAGTAGTGCCAGTGAGGGTAGGGCGATACTACCGTCATTCGACGCATAGCAACAGAGGGGGAAACCCCCGCTCTTTTGTGAACGTCGATTTCGTAACCAGTGCGGTCAAGCAACTGTCTAAATGGAACTTTCGGGCAAAGAAGTGCGCCAGCAAAGAAGCTAGATTCAAAGTCTCGCCATGCTTGAAGAATATCTTGAGAATTAAGTTGCGAAGAGCCTGAAACCTGGTTGTCGTCCCATGTGTTGTTGTTGCCGACCGACAACACACTCTTTAAGCCTTCTTTGCTATGCAGAATACAATGGCCAATATAGACCGATAAATCGTATTTCAGACGAGTGGGGTACTCTTTCAGGATTTCATTTAAGAAGATTGTGCTAGGAGGTTCAAAGAACGAAGTGACTAGCTGTTTGGCATTAATTCCGAGTTCATCAACAACGTCTTTCGGTGTGCGTGTTACCCAACGGATGTTAATTCCTAGGCTTCTAGCGATGTCTATAAGGTCTTCTACGCTCAGGTTAAGACGTTTCAAGCCAACTTCTTCCGCTGCGCGCTCAAGGTCAGGGAAGTGGTTCTGATTGCTTTCTTGGTGTGCTCGAATTAAGAGGTGTGCAAACTGGCGGCCTGAGATCCCCGTTTGCGATAGCATCTCTGGAATTGCAATTTGCAGGATGTCGTTGGAGAAAAGAAAGCTAGGCTCGAGTGCCATGCCACTTATCCCACCACGATTCCCTTTATCAGGAGCAATGGCTTGTTGTTCAGATTCGTCGTCAAGGAACCAGGTTGGGTTCTTCTGAAAGACCTGCGCGATTACTTCTAGCATATCGATGCTTGGGACGCGCTTTCCACGTTCAATCATTGAAAGGTAAGAAACGGAAGGTGCGTATTCTGGGTTGATTCTAATACAACGCGCAGACAGATCTTCCATCGTTAAATGGTTACGTTTTCTTAGGTTACGTATTTTCGTACCTAGGAAATGAGACTGACGAACTAAACTTTTTGACAAGGCCATATTTGTAAAATTCACATTGTAAAATTTTTGTTGTGAAATTGTAGGCAAAAAAGCGCTAGTCTACAAACTAAGCAATTCACAAAATGACAAATAAGTTAAACGTTAGTTTGGAATAATTGCTCTAGGACACATTTTTGCTATAAAAATCGGTGAATGTTCACCGGGTTGGTCAAGAGGGAAAGACTATGAATATGCTGACATTCGATAAAACAGAAATCCAAAAACAAACAAAACCATTTATCGCTGAAGCTGTCTTTGCCGTGGAGACTATCAGTGCCAAACAGCAAACTGAGAAGCAACTCAAAGCGAAACAACTGCTAGATAGATTGTTTCCATTAGAGAACGGATCACATCAAGATGTAACGAGCTATGTAGTTGATTACCGTCATATCATGGCTTATTTCAAAGATGGCCAACACAGTGGTCTAAAGCATCCTAAGCAGTTTGTAGCTTACATGGGAGAGAAGAATGACCCAGACTCAATCTTGTTTCGAGATAGCAGTGGAAGCCATTTAGAAGTGATGTTTGGTTGTCATAAAGGGACGGGGTGTATTGAATTGGTCGATATCGATGATATTCAGTTAGAGTCGTGCACCACGTTTGGCCAGTTGCCAATGGAAGCGGTACAAACGAATACTGAGCGTCAAGGAATCACTACAGCAATACGTCACTGGATCAGCTTAGTTCAAGGTGATGAGAAGGGTAAACCAAAAGCATGCAGCGAAGACAAAGAGTTCAGAGCAAAGAGTGGTGAAGATTACTGTCTTAACTATTGCTACGCCCTTTAATGCAACCGCTACATCTTTGGTATTTATGAAGGATGTAGAACCAGTGTAGTGTTAAACACTCTGAATGTATTTAGCATTAAACACTGACGACTATACATAAACGACAAAGCCCCAAAGTTTAACTCGTGAGTGAGTCTTTGGGGCTTTTAGCTTTCTTTACCAACGTGCATCGACTTATGTTTTACCCGCTCTAATGGAGCTAAGTCTGTGATGAAGCGTTACAGAGGCATTACACGGTTACGACCCAGTGACTTCGCTTCGTAAAGTAGCTTATCAGCGCGTTCGATCAGTGATTGTGCCGATTCACCGGGTTCAAGTTCAGCTACCCCAAATGATGCTGTGATATTGCCAACCTGTTGCCCGCTACGACGATCTTTAATCGATAGCTTTTCTAGAGAGCGGCGGTTGGTGTCTGCAAGCTGGCGTGCAATGCGTAATGATTTGTTTGGCACGATTATCGCGAACTCTTCACCACCAAATCGGTAAGCAGAAATACCTTCACGGCACATTTGTTTTAATTTGCGCGCAATGCCTTTAAGGACCATGTCGCCAAATAGGTGGCCATAAGTGTCGTTGAAGTTTTTGAAATGATCGATATCGAGAAGAATTAAACACAGAGATTGTTTCGCTTCACATAAGGTCTCTATATCAAGGTCAAAAGAGCGGCGGTTATAGAGTGTCGTTGTACTGTCAAAGAGCGCGTCTTTCTGCACTTCTATCAGCTGAGATTTTAGCTTGGTGATTTCTGATGTTGCAGAGTTCAACTGAGAGTTCAAAAATTGAGTAGAGTGACGAATATGACGAGATTCCGAAACTAACTGACGAACTAAAGACATGACTTCGTCGATCGATAAACTTTCATTATCAACGCGAGCCAAGTCCTCGAAGTTTTTATCGATCATGTCGGAAAAAGCGGAGGTATCGGTCAATGTATCATTCATCGAATTTGAAACTTCCGAGACTAACAATTCTAAATTGGCGCGGAGGTCATTGATATTCGTTTCAGATTTACTCGCAACATAATTATTGTAAAGTTGCTCACCAACGGCTGGGGGACAAATGCCATAGTGTTCCAAAATACCATCCATGTCTTTAGTCAGCTGTGGGATAGCATTATCAACATAGGTATACCAAAGTGCGTAATTCGCAGGTGTGGTAGACACTCTGTTCTTCATCATAAGAGGCACCGCTTTTTTTAGATTTGCGGTGGATTTTTGAAATTCGTCTTTGTTCATTATTTTTACTACAGATACCAAACTAACTTAAGCTACTGTGAGTAAGATTAGCGGATTTTACCGAACTTTGCTTTAAAAATTATATAATTAATGGATGAGGGTTGGGTAAATAACTCATTTTCATTATGGAAATCGATTGCATATTTATATCGAATAATAAATAGGGTGTTATTTGACCAAAGAGGAGAGATCCTGTTTGGGGGGAATACGGCTGTTGGTGAGGGTTGGCTGTAATACCAATCGCGGTCAATAATGGGTTAGCCAAGCTAGTTCAAACACTGAGCTTGTTAAAGCATTTAGTCTGTTAAAACGCTTAGCTTGTTAAAACACGCAGCCGAAAAATGGGTAATACGGGTGAGTGTGGAAGCGATAGTAACTCAGTGGAAGTTTTATTTCAGGCATAAAAAAGCGCCGATAAAAATCAGCGCTTTAAAATTCTTTTTAGCTAAAAGCTAATTATTGAGCAACAACGTTTGCTGCTTGTAGGCCTTTTTGACCATTTTCAACTTCGAAAGAAACCTTTTGGCCTTCTTTCAGAGTTTTGAAACCTTCTGAAGCGATTGCACGGAAGTGTACGAATACGTCAGCACCGCCGTTGTCTTGAGAAATGAAGCCGAAACCTTTCTCTTCGTTAAACCATTTTACAGTGCCAGTATTTGTGTTAGACATAATTTGTCCCTTATTCATAAATTTTCTAAATTGTTGATTGCATTACAGCAATGCGCTGATAATTGAATTATTTAATATTGCTAAGAAATAAGGAAAAACTACTTACAAAAACGGGTAACGATTTTACATGTCATTTTTTACTATTTATCTAACTTAAATAACTCCGGCTAACAGAGCGAGTGCATGTTAACACAGTCTTTCCGGTTGTACACTCATTGATTGAGAAATCAGCGAGTTTTTTTGTCATGTTGTGCTCGTTAACAAAACCAGCCTTAATAGCTGATAGTTTTATAAAGTTACACACCATGTCAAAGTAAAAAGGAAGCCTAAGCCTTCTTTTCTTCATTAGTATAGACGATATTATCGTTTGAAGTTGATCTCTTCTGTCTTATCTAAATTAATTTTAGTCTTAGCTGGTTGCGTTTCAGCGATTATTTTTCCGTGGCGAATAGAGTACTGCACTGGAACTTGAAGCATATTCGCTGTACCTAGTGGGTACCATGGGTCAAACACATCACCGTGGCGACACACACATTGATTATTAAGTGCGTGAGTGGATGTCTGTATATTGGATGGACGATGTTTCTTAAATTTCAGGTAAAAAAATGGCCAATCGCAATACTTGCAATTGGCCTATATATATCGTGAACAAGAAAGGTTCACTAACAACGTCAGTTGGCTAGGTGACCCTCGGCTTAAGAAGGGTCAATATGTACAATGCAGTTAGTGTGCCAACTTTTAAGATCGCGTAAAATGGTAGTTTTATAGCAATTCGGTGCGTATTTGAACGGTTTTTTTTGCATTTTGGAAGTTAATGGTTGCGTTTTGCAATTGCATTTTGCGATTTGTGGTGGTTGTTATTAAGGAATAAACGATAAAAGTGAATACTGAATGTTGCTTAGTTTTTTGATTTTTGCTGCTCTGTCTGCAACTAACGGTAAAATAGATAAAAAGCCCGTGCGATCTCAGTTCACACAAGGGCTTTGTCTTGTTTACCTATCAGGCGTATTAGATAGAGTAGAAGAAGTACAGCTGAGACTTCATTCGAATGATGATCCCGCGTATTACGTCTAGGAACGCCATAAATCTGATAGGCTTATGACCGCTTACCCAAGCTAACCCTACAGAGCCGACGGGAATATCGTAACCTTCCGCTTCGTCAATAAAAGGGGCGGTAAGTAGGGCACCGAAGACTGTCACAGCGGCCAGTATTGGGGTGACCCCAAAGACGTTACCAATGAACAAACCGATCAGTGCGCCATTCAACGCATACATACCACTATTAAGATCATAAGTTGTTTTGCTGTTGCTGTTAATGCTGTTATGGGTATAGCGAGCTAATGTGTAACTGCAACTGGCACCAAGTAAAGTGAGACAAGCCAGTGGAATGGATTCAACAGAGATAGCTAACAGTAATAGAAGGGACGTTACGACAGATGGTGTGAAATAGACTTGCCCAATACCATTGAGCAAGCCTTGAAATGGTGGAATATCCTTATTCGTTCTGATCGTCTGACTACATTATTTTGCTATGTTGAATCTTTGTAGCTCAGATTATATGAAATTTTATAAAGTTGACCATCTTTGCGTATCAATTCTGATACCAGCGCTCACCATAGGCTTGTTGGTAATCTGGCTTTTCAATGAGCCCTTCCTGTTCTGGCACGGTTTCTAGTGGCCCAACAACGGTTCGGTAAGGCAATACGCCTGCCCAAACGGGAACGTCCATATCAGCTTTGTCATCATTCACACCATGCTTACCAATTTTTACCGATGCTTCGGTTAACGGAATCGCCAGTAACTCAGTGGCGGTGAGTTCTTTTTCGTTACTCAGCCTAACCTCATCGGTTCTCCCGGGTGCTATCTGCTCAATGAAGATGTTCAACAAGCGATCCTTTTCTTGATTGTCATCGATGACTGAAAAAGAGCCGAGTACCACTGCAGAACGATAATGCGCACTGTGATGAAATGCCGAACGAGCCAATACCCAACCATCGAATAGAGTGAAGGTTAAACAGGTTGGTTCTCCTTTCTTCAAGCTCTTCAGCAAGCGGCTGTTTTTGGCGCCATGAATATAGACCATGTCATCCACTCGCCACGCGAGCATCGGGATAACCATCGGACCGTGTTCGCCTTGCAATGCAATGTGCGCTATTAAGCTTTCATCAATGATCTGATGCAATTTCTCTTGTTCAAATACGGCTTTGTGAGCCCCTTTCTTAATCGTGGTTCTTTTCGTGTTAGATAACATAATCGCTCCTTAATCATTGCCTTTTGATTAATGTAGCGATTAACTGGTCTATTAAATATAGCCACTTTCAAACACTATTTGGATCCAGTTATGCAGCCTATTGATGTCGGTGACCTACAGTTAGATGATCAACACGACACGCGTCAAACTGCCTTGTTTCATGCGATCCGAGAGAAGAACGTTCAAGGTTTATGGAGTAAAGGCAGTAAGTTACCTTCAACACGCAAGCTGGCCGTAGAACTGACAGTAAGTCGAAACACAGTGATCTATGCGTATGAACAGTTGGTCACGGAAGGCTACATCGAGAGCAAGAAAAGTTCAGGCTTTTACGTGTCGGTTGAACAGCCGGAGCATTTTCTTAGTTTGTCTCAGCCAAACAGTGTTCAGGGTACACAGGTTAAGCACGTAATAAGTAAGTCGAGCGCAAATATAGTGACACCTAACGACATTAACCGCAGCTTTGCCCCCGGAGTCCCTGACTTAGATGCGTTTCCTTTCTCTAAATGGCATAGACTGCTGCAACGTCACTCTACACGTCAGAACATTGCGGGCAATCAAGAGGTTCAAGGAAGCTCAGCCTTGAGGGAAGCGTTGAGTGGGTATCTGGCAAGCAGTCGTTCAGTTCACTGCAGTGCCGACAGAATCATCATCACCGCAGGTGCGCAGCAAGCCATCTCAATTGGTTTGATGGCGACGTTAGCTATGGGGGACAAAATCCTTGTGGAAGAACCCGGCTATCGACAAGTGCATAAAATCATCGATCTGTTGAGGCTAGAGCTAGACGGTGTGAGTGTGCGTGAAAAGGTTGGATTAGATATTAAAAAAGTGTTGTCCAGTAATGCTAAGGCTCTGTACGTCACCCCAAGCAATCAATACCCAATGGGGACAACACTCAATACTGAGCAACGACTTAAACTGATCGATTGGGCCAATCAACATCAGTCGTGGATTATTGAAGATGACTACGACAGTGAGTTCCAGTTTGCTCATCGCCCTTATACCAGCATGCAAGGGTTAGCGGGTAAGTTAGGGTTCGATGATCGCATCATCTATGTCGGATCCCTGAGTAAGGTGATGTTCAATGGCTTGCGACTAGGTTATTTGGTGGTGCCAGAAAGTCTGGTCGCGAAGTGTCTTGAGATCAAAGACGCGCTCACTGGAGACACGGCGTCCCACACACAGGAAGCTTTGGCAGATTTTGTTCGAGAAGGCGATTTATTGCGTCATATTAGAAAGATGCGCCGGTCATACAAACTCAAGTATGAAGCGATGATAGAAGCGATTGAAAGCGAGTTTAACGGTGATCTTGAAGTGATCAGTCAGGCTGCAGGGCTACATGTGACAGTGAAGTGGTATCAAGGGATATCTGAGCATGAGTGGAGCCGTAGGGCAGAGCTTGAAAATATCATCATTCGTCCTTTTGACTTTTATGAATATGGATCAAGTGATGCTCGTGATTGGAGTGGTGCAGTGCTGGGGTTTGGTAATATCCGACTGGCTGACATAAAGCCGAAGATCAAACAGATCGCTCGGCTTTTTTATCAGTAATATTGGTAGGGCTTGTTTACAATTTTCTGATTCATCACTAATCGAGTTACAACTTGTCGATAGAGACGGTGGGTTTACCCAACCATTTGCGCCAAGGAAGTGACAATGTCACAAAAATAGTCACAGCATACAGCATCGACCAGCTTAGGCAGATAAACACCAAGGTACAGATCACCAGTGAGAGCATGGCAATGTATTTAGATGCGCCAGTCAATAATCGGCAAGCCGCTAACATCGCAAGCAGATAAACCAGAACGAAAATACCGTTGGCAAGTTTAAGAAAGAATTCGAGATCCAAGTTAGATAACTCGCCAATCACACATGAGATAAGCGCGATAAAGCCAATCGCTAAAGTTGGGTAAAGAGGCACACCACGGCTATTAAGTTGTGCCATTTTACTTGTTGGGCTGTGCTGGCGAGCTTGAGCCCAAATCATGCGAGACAAGCTTTGGGTGTAAAGGTTTAGGCTAGCAAAACAAGCAAAGAAGCCAAGTACACTGATGACGGCTTTAAAGCCATTGCCAAACAATTGCTCTGTCACCCATGGGATAGAGGCAGCATCAAATTCTGGTGAACCATAAGCGCCTAGCTTTATAATGACCACCGAACAAGCCCAATACACCAAGCCTGCGACGAAACACCCGGCAATGATGGCGATGGGGAAGTCACGCTGTGGATTCTTAAATTCCTCTCCCATGTGAGCAAAGGCTTCGATTCCTACAAAGCACCAAAACATAACCGCCAGTGCTGCACCAATAGACCACATTGAATCGGATGTCATAGTCGGAACTGCGATGTCAGCTGCTGTGATGTCGGCTTTCCAGACAAAAGCGCTGACTAAAGCAAAAATCGACAAGGCAATCACGGTTTGCAAGCGGCCTGAAGACTTACTGCCCATCAAATTGACGGCAATAAGCAGAGCGATGGTAAAGGATTGAGCACCTAATGGTGTGTCGAGTGGTGCTGGTAACAGTTGTTGAGCAAAGCCTCCTGCCAATGCAATCGCAGCTGGAATACCGACAGGAATAACACTCACAAACAACCAAGCCACACTGGTTTCTAATCGCTCGCTGAATGCTTGGCGCACAAAATAGGCCGTGCCTCCTGCATTGGGGTAGCGTTTCCCTAATGCTGCGAAGGTTAGTGCAATCGGGCAAATGGCGATAAACAGGATTAACCATGCTAATAGCGATAACTGCCCTGCAATGCCTGCTGCGATCGCAGGGATCATAAACAATCCTGTGCCAAGCAAGGTCGTAGAGAGTTGTCCAATTCCTGAAATAAGCGTGATTTCTTGTTTGAGTTGCGTCATTCGCTGTCCTTGCTATTGGCTTTGATATTGGTTTTATGGTGCAGTCTTGTGGGGCTGAGATTGAAAGCATACATTGTCGACATCAATAATACAGCTAGCGAAACGTCTTAAGACACCGTCAATTTAACGGTATTAATTTGATTAAGCGTGAAAGTGTCGGCTGTCATAATGGCTGTTATAAGTAAGAAAGTTGTGTCAAATTAGGCGTTATAAATAGAACAATAAATGGAAAGAATCAGAAGCATGGATAAATTTGATCGCCAAATTTTAGATATTCTAAAAATTAACGCTCGATGCTCAGTGAGCGATATCGCAAGAGATGTCAGCCTGTCTCGCTCTGCAGTGAACGCCAGAATCAAGAAACTGGAAAGCGACAAAGTGATTACGGGTTATTGTGCTCAAGTGGCAGAGCCCAACCAAACGAAGAATGTGTGCGCTTACATCTTGTTGAAGTTCGACATGTCGAGCAGCGACCATAATTGTGAGTCTTACGCGACACGAATCCAGAGTATTGATGAGGTGCAATGGTGCCACTCTATTAGCGGTGAGACAGACATGATGCTTTATGTTGAAGTTGAAAGCATGGAACGTTTGAATCAAATCCGCGACCATCTGCAAAGCTACCCAGAACTTCGACACCTCATGACTCATACGGTTTTGACGGAGTTTTTTAACAAACAGAATGCGAAGGTGCATTCATGCTAGGCAACATCAACTTAAACCTACTGCGCTCTCTGCATGTGCTTCTTGAAGAGTGTCATGTCAGTCGAACAGCTCAGCGTTTGCACATCACGCAGTCGGCGGTGAGCCGTCAACTGGCTCAGCTTAGAGATCTATGCGGTGATCCTCTTCTGGTTCGTGATGGGAACAAACTGGTTCCAACCAACCGTGCTTTGTTGCTTAAAGGCAAGCTTGACGACTTGCTGGGCGAGTTTGACCACCTATTAGATGATAAGCCATTTGATCCACAAGACTGGCAAGGTGAATTGGTGTTGGCTTCGAGTGATTATGTTGCTCAGTATATCTTGCCCATTATTGTGTCCGAGGTGTCGAAGGACGCGCCTCATATCAACTTGGCTTATCGTCTATGGCAGCCTAACTTCCTTGAAACGCTCAATGAATCGGGTATTCACTTGGCGTCGAGTATGTTCCCTAAAAAGCCGGAACATGTCTCAAGTATCAAGCTCGGAGAGGATAAGTCCGTGTGTTTGATGAGAGCCTCTCATCCGCTGGCTAAGCAATCAGCCATAAGCTCGGAAGACATCGTGAATTACTCACATATCAAAGTCACGGGTGGGGGAGACAAAGATAGCTATTCAGATATTGCGTTAAAGAAACAGGGACATAAACGCAGAATCGCATTGCAGGTACCGTTCTTTTCATCGGCGGGAAACGTGTTAATGCAAGACGACTACTTGATGATTGTGCCGGAGCATATTGCTTATAACTTGGGTCGACATCTCGATGTCGCTTACTTTTCGTTGCCGTTTGAGACAGAACTGCATACCTATTGGCTGATGTGGCATCCTAAGTATGACAACGACTCTGCCCATAAATGGGCTCGAGAGAAAGCGTTTAAAGCCATTCAAAAGTCGAGTTACAATATAAGTATGATTTCAAATCATACTAGTAATGATAATCTTTGATTTCAAATAATACCTGCTGCGGCATATTGTAAGCGCTAAGTATTGAGTATTAATTGTAGAGTGTTCAGTTGGAACGCTTTGTTTTACTAGGAATGGAATGATGACAGTAACAATTTGGTTTTCTTTATTAGCTATCTGCTTGTTGGGTGCAATGTCTCCGGGCCCAAGCTTGGCGATGATCGCTAAGCATAGTTTGGCTGGTGGCCGTATGAACGGACTTATCGCAGCTTGGTCACACGCTGCGGGCATAGGTATTTACGCGTTCGCAACCATTGTCGGTTTAGCCGTTGTGCTTGAGCAATCACCAATGCTGTTCAAAGGGATCAGTTTAGCGGGTGCAGCGTATCTGCTTTACCTTGGTGTAAACGCGTTGCGTTCGAAAGGTGGTGTTGCCGCGAAATTGGAAGCGGGTGAACAGATGAGCTACATGCAGTCTGCTCGCGAGGCTTTCTTGATCTCAATCTTGAGCCCTAAGATCGCGCTGTTCTTTATCGCTCTATTTAGCCAATTTGTGGCGTTAGGTAATGAACTGAGCAATCAAGTGATTATTGTCTCAACGCCACTGATTGTTGATGGCCTTTGGTATACCTTTATCACTTTAGTGCTCTCTAGTCCGTTGATCGTAGAGCGCATTCGAGCAAAAGCGCAGTTGATCGATCGATTATCAGGCGTGGTTTTAATCCTCCTTGCCGTTCGTGTGGTGTGGACGATATAGCGGTAGTCGATATACCGGCAAGAAACGACATTCATTAAAAAGGCTCACTAGACGTTATCTAGTGAGCCTTTTGACTTCTATGGATTGGCATCGACAGACTTGAGCTTGTTAGCCTTCCGAATTCAGAACCGCATCGAGCTTTTCCATCGAGATGGAGAAGTGTGGGTTGTAGGTCAAACGCGCATGGTTTTTACCTTCTTCACGATATCCCCATGCTGAGTACCACACTTCACTTGTCGCGTTGCACTGTGCTTCAAAACCTTCCTCTTGACCATTGGAGCAGATCTTCTCGCTACCATTGATTCCGTAGTAAGGGTTGCTTGGTGAGAACAGTAAGCCCATGTGAGAGCCGTTCGAGATACGCTGATCTGGAATTTTCATGCTGTACTGAACAGCGCGAGGATCCTCGAGTGTCGTTTCTCCTTGCCAAACCAACACATTGTTTGGATTCGGCATCGATTCAGTAAATGCTTGCTGAACGAAGTGGGTATCAATCACGCTGTCGCCTTCACTCATCATAATAAACACCGGCTTATCGAAGTGCTTATCTTCCAAGTCATTGCGAACCACTTCTGAGGTTTGGTAGTAAACCGAAGCACCATTCATTGGCAGTGAGTTATAGCGAAGTACATTGTCTTCAGGATCTTGATCCGCCCAAGTGACAAAATAGCCTGCTAGCTCCGCATATTGAACTGCAGAAGAGCTCGGTTGAAACGCTGGAGAGAACAACAGTAACCCAGAGATCTTAGGATCGTTCATCGCCTGTGAAGTCACGAGGTTTGCGCCGGTCGAATAACCGCCAAGCCACACAGAATCATACTCTTGCTCAAGTAACTTCGTATGATGAGCTACAACACCTTGCCAATCTTCTAAGCTTGGCTGCATTAAGTCACCGACACGACTGCCGTGGCCCGGTAGCAATACCGTTCTCACTAGGTAGCCTTGTTCTGCTAAGTGTGTTGCGATGTCTTTAAATGAGTAGGGTGAATCACCTAACCCATGTACCAATAAAACTGCCTTACCGTTAGGTGTCGCAGGTTTGTATTCGGTGGGTGAATTGAGTCGAATCTCTAGCTGCTTGTCTTTGGTCATGAATACACGGTTTTTCAATAACCAATCTTGAGTTTCATTGACGTAGGCATCAAAGCTGTCTTGCTGATATTCAGGCAAGTTTGGAGATGTTTCGTAAGCAGGTATCGATGTCTCGTTGGAACAACCAACGAGACTTAAAGTCGTTAAGGCGAGCAGCGTTAGAATGGTATTTCTATGCATTTTTTGATGTTGTCTCTGTTGTTCTTTTACTATGTCTGAAACTGAAGTTTAGATTACTTTCTGCTTGAAAGGTCTTCGTATTCACCTTCAATAACACCGGCATCACTGGTAGATGATTGACGTGTGTTCATGTGAGCTCCGAAACCCTGTTTTTTCATTTGATTCTGAATGCGCTTGCCAGTGATTAAAGCTGCAATAGCTAAAGGAATAGCAAGAATCAAGCTCGTGAATAACGCCAATAGGCCAGTAAACAACGCAACAATCGTAACTAATATATTTTTCATATTCATTCCTCTTTTCTCTATGTTGTTACTATATCGCTTCCATTCTGAACGAAACATGAACACCGTTAATAAATATCAGAGAGTCACTATGACACAGGTGTGTGTGGATTGAGAGTTTATATGTAGTCATAATCACGCACTAAAATTATGGAATAACAGTAAGTTCCATAAAATCAATAACTTAAAAGTTGGCACGCTTGATGCTCTATAGGGGTTGGAATAAGTCACTGTAAGCAAAGTACTTACAGCTAATAAAAAATTACTGGAGCCCCTTATATGTTCTGTATTCAATGTGAACAAACAATTCAAACCCCAACCGTAAAAGGCTGTTCTTTCGCACAAGGCATGTGTGGAAAAACCTCGGAAGTATCCGACCTTCAAGACGTGTTGGTGCATTCTCTTCAAGGCGTTTCTTTTTGGGCAAGCCTAGGTCGCGCTTGCGATGTTATTGATACAGAAGTTGATGAGTGGGCGCCAAAAGCGTTCTTCGCAACACTGACTAACGTTAACTTCGACCCTGCTCGTATTATCGAATTCGCACAACAGTCTCATGAATTCAAGCAGCGTTTAGAGCAAAAAGTTCGTGCAGCAGCAACATTGATTGGTTTTGAAATTCCAGAGCTTTCTGCAGCAGCACAGTTCGATCTTCCAACAGATTCTTCAGAGCTATTGGCACTTGCGCCTCAAGCTGCTGTAAACCGTGGTCACGACTCTCAACACGAAGATGTGATTGGTCTTCGTCTTCTTTGCCTATACGGCTTAAAAGGTGCGGCAGCCTACATGGAGCACGCTCGTGTTCTTGGTCAAACTGATGACGCTATTTTTGCTGAATACCATGAAATCATGGCGTTCCTAGGAACAGATCCATCAGATCTAAAACAGTTACTTGATACATCAATGCAGATTGGCTTGATGAACTACAAAGTAATGGAAATGCTAGACAAAGGCGAGACAGATACCTTCGGTCACCCGCAACCAACAACCGTGAATGTGAAGACTAAAAAAGGTCACTGTATTCTTGTTTCTGGTCACGACTTGCATGATCTAGAAAAGATCCTTCAACAAACCGAAGGCAAGGGCATCAACGTTTACACTAACGGTGAGATGCTACCAGCACACGGTTACCCAGAGCTAAACAAGTACCCACACCTTGCGGGTAACTACGGTAGCGCTTGGCAGAACCAGCAAAAAGAATTCGCTAACTTCCCTGGCGCAATTGTAATGACGTCTAACTGCCTGCTTAACCCTGATGTAGGTTCTTACGCAGACCGTCTATTTACACGCAGCATCGTGGGCTGGCCGGGTGTTGATCACCTTGAAGGCGATGATTTCAGCGCAGTAATTGACTGTGCACTGGCGCAAGAAGGTTTCAAACACGACGAGATCGAGCAGATGATCACTGTTGGCTTCGGTCGTAACGCACTGATGGAAGCGGCTCCAGCGGTCATCGAGCAAGTGAAAGAAGGCAACATCAAACACTTCTTCCTAGTGGGTGGTTGTGACGGTGACAAATCTGAACGTAGCTACTACACAGACTTCACAGCTCAAGCGCCAGAAGATTCAGTAATCTTAACGCTGGCATGTGGTAAATTCCGTTTCAACAAAAACCAATTCGGCGACATTAACGGTATCCCACGTCTGTTAGATGTTGGCCAATGTAACGATGCTTACTCTGCGATTCAACTTGCTATCGCACTGTCTCAAGAGTTTGATTGTGGCATCAACGAACTTCCGTTAACGCTGGTTCTATCTTGGTTCGAGCAAAAAGCGATCGTTATCCTGCTTACTCTGTTCGCTCTTGGTGTGAAAGGTATTTACACGGGCCCAACAGCGCCAGCTTTCCTAACAGAAAATCTACTAAAGATTATGCAAGACGAGTTCGATATGCGTTCTATCTCAACGCCAGAGCAAGATCTTAAAACAATCTTAGCGGCTTAATCTAAGCCCACTTTAAGCCCCGTTGTTGTGACGTTTTTCTAAAACAGACAACGGCGGGGCTTTTTCGATTTAAATCTTTAGTCATTTAATCATCTAGTCATTAGCAAGGTACACGAACTATGTATGCATGGTCGGATAGCGATTCAATCAATTTAGTGTGTTTAAAGAAATGGTATGAGACGCCAGATACGGTCAGCTTTGAGCTTGGCAGCGTTCCACAAGACTTACATTTCAATTTTAAGCCTGGCCAGTTCATCACGTTGGGTTTGGATATGCCGACGAAAACGGATTACCGTGCTTATTCTGTAGCGTCTTGTCCTGAAGATAACCGCCTGAAACTGACGGTAAAGCGTGTGGAAGGTGGCTTGGTTTCGAACTTTATTGTTGATGAACTTGATGAAGGTGATGAGGTTTCTGTATTGAAGCCGGCTGGTGCATTTAACTGTATTGATTGCATGCCAACGGAAACAAAGAAAGTGACGCTAGTGAGCGCAGGTTGCGGTATTACACCTGTGATGGCGATGGCAAAATATTGGTTGGCTCAAGGCAGTGATATTGAGATCGACTTCGTCCACATGGCACGCAATAAGCGTGAGACCATTTACTTTCAAGAACTGCATCAATTAGATGATGCGCACAGCAACTTCAATCTTAAATTGCTGCTGAAAGATAACGAAGGAACAACAGTACCTCAAGGTCGTCTAGATAAGAACTGGTTGGTCACACTCAGCCCAGATATCTTAGAAAGAACGGTTTATCTGTGTGGGCCTGTAGGCTTCATGCAAGACATAGAAAACTACCTGAAAGAACTTGAGTTCAACATGGATAACTTTTATCAAGAAAGTTTTACTCCAGCAACTCAAAGTAATAATTCACTAGCCAATAGCAATACTGCTTCAGAAGAATCACAAGCGGAAGCGTCTGCAGATTCAAATGGTGCCGTTAAGGTGTTTGTTCCTGCCTTTGGCGCAGAAGTAGAAGCGGAGGCGGGTACACCACTTGCTGATTCATTAGAGAAAGCTGGTGTTCCGATTATTATTGCTTGTCGTAGCGGTATTTGCGGTTCATGTAAGTGCAAAGTAACCAAAGGTTCTGTGGAATCAAGTAGCCAAGAGACTTTAACGGCAGAACAAATTGAGCAAGGTTATGTCCTTGCGTGTTCAAGCACGATTCAGTCAGATGTTGAGGTAGAGCTGTAACAGATGTGAAGTCTAGCTTTGTTAGAACGGTAAAAACAAAGTTGGCGTAATAGAGACCAAAATAAAAGTAACAGATGTAAAAAGGCCACTTAGATCAGATAGAGAGAGCAGATCTAAGTGGCAACCTTCCTGTTTATACGGGGGAGTAAAACAAGAAGGGTTGCGAAGCCCATAATAGACTTCGCAGATATAATTATTATGTTGTGGAGCCGTTTGCGCTGAGTTAGTTACAAGATCGAAGTCGTTAAACTTCAGGGTATGTCTTGTAACGAACACCCATCATCTGTTCCATACAGTGAACAACTTGGCAGCTGTAGCCAAACTCGTTGTCGTACCAAATGTAAAGAACAGCGCGGTTGTCTTGCGCGATAGTTGCAACACCGTCAACCACACCTGGGTGGCGAGAACCAACCAAATCGGTAGATACAATCTCGGTTGAGTCGGTGTAATCAATCTGTGCAGATAAAGTCGAAGATAGCGCCATCTCACGCAGGTATTCGTTCAACTCTTCTTTGTTTGTGCCTTTCTCAAGGTTTAGGTTTGCTACTGCCATTGAAACGTTTGGCGTAGGTACGCGAATCGCATTACCTGTTAGCTTACCTTCCATTTCTGGCATCGCTTTTGATACCGCTTTAGCAGCACCAGTCGATGTCAGTACCATGTTCAATGACGCAGCACGACCACGACGATCACCTGAGTGGAAGTTGTCGATAAGGTTTTGGTCATTGGTAAATGAGTGAACCGTTTCGATGTGACCTGATAGGACACCAAACTTGTCGTGAACCGCTTTTAATACTGGCGTAATTGCGTTTGTTGTACAGCTTGCAGCAGAGATGATCGTGTCTTCTGGTTGAATGTCATTTTGGTTTACACCAAATACAACGTTCTTGATTTCACCTTTGCCTGGCGCAGTCAGTAGAACCTTCTTCGCACCATTACACGCAACGTGTTGGCTTAGGCCTTCAGCGTCACGCCACACACCTGTGTTATCAACCACAAGTGCATTCTCGATACCGTAAGATGTGTAATCCACTTCTGCTGGCTTGTTTGCGTAGATAACTTGGATGAAGTTACCGTTAACAATGATCGCTTTACGTTCTTGATCTACAACGATGCTGCCGTTGAATTGGCCATGAACAGAGTCACGACGTAGCAAGCTTGCACGTTTTTCTAAGTCACCATCTTTGCCGCCACGAACAACAATTGCACGTAAACGCAGTGGGTAACCTGGGCCACTTTTCTCGATCAATAGACGAGTGAGCAAGCGGCCAATACGACCAAAACCATACAAGACAACATCGCGAGGTTCTGTCATCGCCTCGCCTTCAAGCGATTCTAAAAGTGCAGTTTGTAGGAAATCATCCAACCCGTGTGTGTCTTCGCGATCTTGCCAGAATGTATGAGCAAGGCGACCAACATCGATACGACATGGAGACAAGTCCATAGAGAGAAGGTGTTGAATGATGGGTTGAGTCTGTTCTGCGGTAAGCGGAGAACCTGTGTAACGTTTTGCGATGCGGTGAGCTTTGATGATGTCGATAGTTGTTGCGTTAACCAGTGTTTTACCGAAGAGGATAACTTCAACGCCTTTTTGGCGATACAACTGACCTAAAGTAGGAGCGATTGATTCAGCAATAGTTTGACTAGTTTGCCAGTCTAGGAGGTGCTTTTCGGGACTCATCTTTACTCGGGACCTTTCACGTTAATTTCTGCAATCATAGCGAATGTAGGGTAGCCATGAGTGCATGGGGGAGTTGAGCTATCTAAGCTTTGGTGGTCTTTAACGCCACTTAAATTTGCTTGATATGCCTTGTGTGTAATTTGTAATTTTTATGTGGCAGGATTGTAAGGTACGACGAGTTATTCTGCTAGGAAAAATAAACATAGACTAATTGTCTGAAAATTGGCTTTTAATTGGTCATAAATTAAGGTTTTAGTGTCAAGAAAGGCTATTGACTTTAACAGTCTGTAGCACTTAATTTTCGCCAAAAAATACTCAGATCAAAACATGATGTGTAATAAAGGGAATTGCGATCATTGAAGATGTGATCATTAGCACTAGTTACACTTAAAAAGTAAACGACAGATAAGGTATTCAGCGAGTTTTCTTGTTCGACCTTTGAATAAGCTGAGTTTGAGTACAGAAAGTTCGTTACGCAAACGATTAGATCTCACAAATTTGACTTAACTTTGGTGTTTATTGGTTTCTAGAGCCGTGACTTGCTGGCATCTAGAGGCATAACCTTATCCTTTCACTTGTTTAAAACAGATCTTCCTCCTTAAATCCTGTATGTGGATAACGACTGACGCCAATTCCCTATGATTAGCTCATAATGTCATTTGTTAATATTCAATTTGATCAATAACTCCTGTTAATGTCCTATTCTTATATTGGGCTAGGTAAAAATACTATCGGGAAAGGAGTCGTTATAAAAATGATAAATATGTCAATTAGATGGCGTCTTATTTTTCTTTCAACAGTTTCTGTATTCATCATGTTTGGGTTTACAGTCAATGAAGTGCTCAAGAACGATAAGAAGATGAATCACCTTGAAGCAACGCGAATTAAGGTGGAAGCGCTTCAATCTTTTAATGCTGTTTCAAGTAGTGCTTATCAATGGTTAGTGCTGTCTAAAGACTCGCCAGAGAAAGGTCCGTTGTTTTTAGAGCTGCAAGCGGAAGTGGATAGGCTTGCTCATTACGAAATACAACTTCAACAGTTCGACAACAGTTGGACTGTCGAGCCGCAGTTGATTGAGTTAAAGAGTGTGTTAAAGAATCTCACGCGGGTAACCACTAGTATTGACAGCGACGCATCACAGATTACTGTCAGCAACGCACAGCAAACGGAACGAGCCTTTGACCTGTTAAAAGGCGTGTTAATGGAGCTGTCTGAATATCGTGCCAATATAGTGGACGAAAAGATCAACCAAACAGATGCGATGTTTATCAATCTTACTCACTACGTGTTCTGGACTCAGCGAGAAGCGTGGCTGAGTTACCGCTTGTATCGTTCTCCAGAGCTGATCGATAAATATTTATTGAGCTATGTTGGTGCTTTAGAAAGGCAACAACAGCTGTTAGGTACGTTTTTACGATCAGACAACCACTCGCTGGAAATTAGCAAACTGTTAAACATGTTCTCCCAAGATGAATTTCAAGACCGATTTACTGCTCGGCTTCTCAAAGGTGACTTCTCGGCACCTGAAATATATGAACATGTGGAAAACTTAGAGCGAAAGAAACTGGCGATCTCAAAGGCGGTTGGTGCTTATACCGATCAATTAAAGTTTGATTTGACAAAAAATATAGCGCTACAGAAAAGGCAAACGGCGGTTGTGACATTGCTTATCCTTGTTGTTTCAGGTGCTTTGTTATGGCTTGGTGTCGCGACATCTTTGCGCTTAAATAGAAACTTATCGATTATCTTGAAAGGGGTGTCTGAATGCGCGGATAGTTACGGCAAGCCTAAGGTGATTCATATTCAAGGTAACGATGAACTTGCCGAGTTCACTGAAACCCTCAATCGAGTGATGGAACGTAACTATCATCACAACAAAGAGTTGATAGAAGCAAAAGAAGATGCGATTTCTGCGAATAAAGCCAAGACTGCATTTTTAGCGAACATGTCCCATGAAATACGTACGCCGCTTAACGGAATTATCGGTATGGCGGAAATTTTATCTCAGAGCCAACTGAGCGCTAACCAACAAGAGGTACTTGAAGATATCGAGTCGTCTTCACATTCGTTGTTGGTGTTGCTCAATGACATTCTCGATCTTTCTAAGATAGAGTCGGGTAACTTAATGTTGTCGCCGCATAATGCCGATTTGCGAGAAGCGGTTTACGACTCTGTGAGCGTAATTTTGTCGAAAGCGATCAGTAAAGATATTGAACTCGATATCAACATTGATGCTCAAACCCCAACACAGCTGTTTTTCGATGAGTATCGTGTTCGACAAGTGCTGACCAATTTGCTGTCAAATGCTATTAAATTTACCTCAAAAGGCACGATTACAACGGATATTGCTTATACACCGATGTCTTTGGGGCGAGGTAAGCTTGAATGCAGTGTGTCTGATACCGGTATTGGGATTGAGCCAGAGAAGCTAGAGTCCATTTTTGAACCCTTCACTCAAGAAGATGGCAGTATTACTCGCCAATTTGGCGGTACAGGGCTAGGGCTTGCGATTTGTCGGCAGCTTGTTGACTTGATGGGCGGCTATATTACCGCGCGCTCAATGAAAGGAGGAGGCTCTACATTCACCTTTTGTTTGTACGTAGACACGGTCGAGGCTCACGCTGAAACGTTCGATAATCTAAGCCGTGCGACAATTATTTCCAATTCTTTCAATTACCTTGAGCAGTTGGTGAAAGAGTGTGAACGCTTGAATATTCGCTCCGACGTTGTTTCATCCGTTAGTACCGTTGATGAAAGTTTAACGGAGAGTGACTTAGTACTTTATTGTCACACGCTGCATCATTCTATGAGGAAAGATCTTGAGGCGTTAAAGGCGTTGTATCCGCTGACTCGCGTTATTGTGTGCCAGCATCACCTATTTAAAACCAATCTAATCACAGAAACGGTTCACTCGATTCATACATTACCATTTTTGGGTAGACGCTTCTTAAACAGCCTACGATCGCTTGATGCCGGTGAAGTACAATCACCGACTGTGGAAGTAAAAGATGAAGAAGTTCGTTCTCTGAATCGACGTATTCTGATTGTTGAAGACAACCTGATGAATCAGAAGATAGCGAGCTTCATCCTTGAGCAAGCGGGCTATGAATATTTGATTGCCAGCAATGGCCAAGAGGCGGTAGATGTCATCACCCAGGGCGCTCAGTTTGATGCCATTCTAATGGACTGCATGATGCCAGTTATGGATGGTATAACGGCGACTCGTGTGATTCGAGAGTGGGAGACAGATCAACAAGCCCCACCACTACCCATTATTGCTTTAACCGCTAGTGTCTTAGAAGAGGACATCAAAAATTGCTTTGAAGCAGGCATGAACGCCTACTTGCCGAAACCTTATAAATCCCACCAACTTTACGACTTGTTTAACAGCTTAGATATTGTGTGAGGGAAGCTAATTTTAAAGCTAAATCACTCTGCTAGGCACAAAAAAACCCACTACAAAGAGTGGGTTATGATGGCGTGTTGACCTTTCGAGCTGGTTTTTGCAGAGAGTTGCTGGGTATTTATACAAGACAGAGGCGTCGATGTGTAGCTAGCCTACATGAGAAGCCGATAACGCAGTAGAAATGACCAGCAAACGCTGCCAGAAGGGTTCGGCTAAAAGCGCTTTACTCTTTGTTGAGGGAGATTTGCTTAGAGTGACTAGGCTATTTCCCCCTCGCCGCGATTAAAACGCTTTTATCTCGAACAAAATTTAACCTCGAAAGGTCAACACGCCCTAACATTGTTACAAGTAAATTCGTTAGGTTAGATTACTTCTTACCTTGAGTTTGCTTGTCTTCTTCTGTTAGTTCACGAATACGACGGCTGATGTCGCGACGAGCTTTAGAGATCTCTGCACTCTTGATGATGTGATCATCAACGCGGTCTTCGTAGTCAGCTTTCATGTTTTTGATAATGCCTAGGATCTCGTCGTGAGTCATCTCTGGCTTGATGTAATCAAGTAGGTTATCAAGAAGGTCGACACGCTTGCGGTTGTCACGAACTTTCTTTTCGTTGTCTAAAAGTTCACGCTTAAGTTTGTTCTTACGTCGTGCTTGGTTAACAATTTCAAATACGCTGCTCATAGATTCCTTTTCCTAATCGTCAAATACGTTGTCTGGTTCTGATTAAAGCACATCAATTGATGATGTAACAGTATTTAGATCAAAGGAAAAGTAAGGTTGTTTAATTATTCGTCACTCTCTCTAACGTGTGATTGTTTTTATCTTACCGTTCAAGTTAGTATCCCATCTAGATACTGCATTGATACGACATGTGAAATGAATCAACAACAATTGGAAACAGAAGATTTGGGCGACGATGTCGTTGAATCTTCGGCAGAACAAAACAAGCTTCGTGATGCGTATGTACAAGAGCGCACTAATTTGGAAGTCGTGGAAATAGAGCTAAATCGTTCTAAGATCATAATGATTGATGAACAAGGCAGAAAGAAACGAGTACCGATTTTGTCTGAGCATTAGCCATAACTGGCTGCATTGTTAAATGTTGAGATGGAATTATCAAAATAATAAAAAGGAAAAACGATGAACACAGTACTTTCCCCAATTGAAGCGAGAATTATCGGTTGTTTGATCGAGAAAGAAGTGACGACTCCAGATCATTACCCACTGACACTAAATAGCTTAACAACGGCTTGTAATCAAAAGAGTAACCGTGAACCTGTGCTCTCTCTGTCTGAGTCAGACGTTTTAGATGCTGTTGATGGTTTGATCGGACGTCGTATGGTGAGCGATGAAAGCAGCTTCAACAGCCGAGTTAATAAGTATCAGCACCGTTTCTGCAACACTGAATTTGGTGATCTGCAATTTACAGAGCAAGAGCGTGCAATCATCTGCTGCATGCTGCTTCGTGGGGCCCAAACCCCAGGTGAACTTCGCACTCGAACTGGTCGCCTAGCGAATTTCAGCGATGTAAAAGAGGTGGAAGCGACACTTGATAAGCTAGCTGCAAGAGAAGCGGGCGCATTAGTGGTGAAGCTACCTCGTGAAGCGGGTAAGCGTGAGTCACGTTATCAACATCTGTTGAGCGGTGAAGTGGATGTTGAAGCGTTTGCGACGGCATCGATAAGTGCGGCAGCACCTTCTGCATCGAATGAAAAGTTTGAAGAGCTTGAGTCAGAAGTCGCGAGCCTACGTGAAGAAGTGGCAGAGCTTAAGGCTCTGGTTGAATCACTGCTTTAAATGTCTAAACCTGATAAAAGTGCGGATTGGGTCGTGTATTTGATCCGCAATCGACATAACGCCCTTTATTGTGGAGTGACGAATAACTTAGAACGTCGACTCGAACAACATCAAACGGGCAAAGGTGCAAAAGCCTTAAAAGGTAAAGGCCCACTTAAGTTGGTTTGGAGTATTGGTGTTGGGTCAAAAAGTGAGGCGTTAAAAACCGAATACGCGATCAAACAATTACCCAAATCTCGTAAGGAAAAATTAGTATCACTCAAACTAATCATTGAGTGGCAACAAGACAAAATTCAGTATATTCCAGTATCGTAACTCATCGTTAGAATTCTAATTCTCGGCTGAATGTTAGTCACGTGAATTGTTGTAAGGGAATCGATTAAGTTATTGATTAAATAGTGGTATTTTTATTTTTAATTGAGTTGGCTTTATCTTAGGAGTCATTAATCTTAATCTCCATTCCAAATTTACACACTGCACATTTAGAATGACATTCCAATTAGTATTAGACGCTATCATTTATCCTCGTTGTCCTACATAATATCTTTCAGCCATACAAAGAGATGGTGTCATGCTAGGTTAAAAAATGAGCCAAAGTAGCTCATATAAAACGAGAAAAATATGAAACGTTTACTTATATTATTGGGAGTTGCCGTGTTTTCTGCGTCTGCTCTCTCCCACGGTACCCACGTCCTGAATGGCTATTGGGAATATCAGGATTACCTCACTAAATTTCCAGAGCAAAAAGCATTGACCGATAAAATGGTTGAAGCTGTGCAAAATCCCCCTATGCCGTTGAGGCAAGTTCAGGATGAACCTATCACGATTTCAGTTGTGTACCCGGGGCAACAGATCTCCGACTATTGGGTTCGTAATATCCAAGCCTTTGAGAAACGCCTAGATAAATTGAGAATTAATTATCAAATAAATCAGGTTTTTACTCGTGATAATGCTAACCCCACTCAGCAGAGTATCTCTTTGCAAGAAGCGATTGAAAATAAAACGGATTATTTGATTTTTACGTTAGAGACGACGCGACACCGTAAGTTTATTGAACATGTGTTGAGCTCAACGGACACCAAATTGATTTTGCAAAATATTACCACGCCAGTACGTGCATGGGCCGATAGGCAGCCATTCATGTACGTGGGTTTCGACCATATGACGGGGAGTTTAAAGCTAGCGGATTACTTCAAACAAGTGAGCGAACCGGACAGTAAGTATTCTGTGTTATATCGTTCTGAAGGTTATATTAGTGATGCTCGTGGAGATACCTTTATCCATGATGTGAATTCGGATACTAACTTTGCTCTTAAGTCGTCCTTTTACACTAAATCAAATAAAGAGAGCGGTTACCAAGCAGCTAAAATCAGCCTTGCTAACGATAAGGATCTAAACTTTATTTATGCATGTGCAACTGATATTGCTCTGGGCGCAGCAGAAGCCATTCGAGAATCTGGTCGAGATGTCTTAGTTAATGGCTGGGGAGGCGGCTCTGCAGAATTGGAAGCTATAGCAAGGGGCGACTTAGATGTTACGATCATGCGCATGAATGATGATACGGGTATTGCCATGGCAGAGGCGATTAAATGGGATCTTACCGGGTTGGAAGTTCCTACCGTTTATTCAGGTGAGTTTGAAATTGTGACTAAAGAGGATTCTCCAGAACGTATTTTAGAACTTAAGCAGCGAGCATTTAGGTACTCAGACCAATAATGAATAAAAGCTACGCCATCACACCAAAGAACACTTTAGCCAAATTAATTACGCGTATCATTATTTTAGTGATAGGCGTGATGGCACTTGGCGTACTTATTCATAACTACGAAACAAGCAGTAGGATCGTTAAGCAAGAGACGAATAGAACGGTTAAGCAAACTTCTAGCTTGATCCAAAACATGTTCGATTATCGTTTATCAGTGCTGCAAATCCATCAAGACAGTAGCTCACACAGTGAAACTTTACGAGGGTATTTTGATACCAACAATGAAGAGGCTCTGAGCTACTTTTTTTATGGTGTTGACCAACGTGAGCCTGATCATGCTCCCGACTTACGCTTTGTTTCTACCTATAACGGTTTGGCTTGGGAAGATGGCAATGGTCAGTTCTATGGTTTGGATGAATCCAGTTTAAAACATATTTCTGATGAGGTCGCTTTTAGCAGTAACTGGCACTTCATCCAGCTGACTACGGATATCGGTAAGCGTCATTTGTTGGCTCGACGAACGCCTATTGTTGATAACAAGACTGGTGAAGTTCTAGGGCAGCTTTATGTTGCTATTGTTCTAGACAACAACTTTCCATTGGCTGAATCTATCCAGCAAGGCAGTAATTGCGAAAATATCGTCATTGAAGCGCATGGTACTCCGGTGACATCGACATTCAGTGGCGACGAAAGCTATACGATAAAAGACGTCCTCAGTTATAAAACGTATGAGCAACTACCTCGTCATTTCGTCACTATTGCAACCATTAAGATCAATGCTGTTGAAACTCCTCTAACCATTCGCGCGATCCAGAAAAACACGAATCTCATTGCACTCGAAGACAATTATGAACGTACCATCATTGTTATGATTGTGGTGATCATCATCATGTCTTTCCTTGCGCGAGCTTGGATTCAAAGAAGAGTCGCGGCAGAACTTGATAAATTAATGGAATTCACTCGCTCTGCAAGTGGCAATGAAGAGTTCAGCAAGTTTGATGGTTCAAATATTTTCGAATTTCACCACATTGGCTGCACGTTGGAAGACACGTTTGAGCGCTTATCTGAGCAACACCAAAAATTTCAAGATCTGTTTAATTTTGCGCACTCTCCAATTTTGGTTTGGTCCGAAAAAGGTGACTTAATTCAGATGAACCCAGCGGCTCGTATGGCGCTATTTGATGAAGATGATAACTATGGTGCAATGGCTCGAGAGTTTGAGCTCCGTATGTTGCCGAATATCCAGATGGTGGTTCAAGGCTCTAAACTAACGGGCATTAACGTGCCAATCGGCGAGAAGGTTTTTCGCTGGAACATGTCTGCAATCCGAGTTGAACACGGCATCAGCGGTGTGGTGGTGCAAGGTCAAGATATTACTAAACTTATAGAAGCAGAAAGACAGGCAGATCGAGCGCGTGAAGAGGCAGAGCATCTTGCCAGTGTGCGTGCAGACTTCCTCGCTAAAATGAGTCACGAAATTCGTACGCCACTGAATGGTATCCTCGGTGTCTCTCAGTTGCTTAAACGTTCAATATACAGTGAGGATAACCGTGATCAGGTTGATGTACTTTGCCATAGTGCAGAACATCTACTGGCGGTACTAAACGATATTTTGGACTTCTCTAAGATAGAGCAGGGACAATTCAATATTCAGAAGAAAGATTTCCTTCTAGGAGAGTTGGTTAACACCTTAGACAGCATCTATCGCCCACTTTGTGAGGATAAATCCGTCGAGTTTACCATTGTGAATCACTTGCTTGATGACATCGAAATAAACACCGACCAGGTTCGCTTGAACCAGATCATGTTTAATTTACTGAGCAACGCCCTTAAGTTCACTCATCAAGGCAGTATTTCCGTAAGTTTTGAAATCGAAAGTATCTTGAATACTGATTTCGCTAGCTTGATTGTTCGAGTAAAAGACAGTGGCATCGGTATTGACGAGAGTAAGATCGATGCTATTTTTGAACCTTTTGTTCAAGCAGAAGAAACGACGACTCGGGAGTATGGCGGTTCAGGACTTGGGCTTACGATTGTAAAGAACCTTGTCGATATGCTGGAGGGAGACATTCAAGTCCGAAGCGTTAAAGATCAGGGGTCTGAGTTCATTATAGAAATCCCAGTGGAGTTACACTCCAAGCCTCTGTTTGTCGACGTTAAGAAACAAGCCCACATCGAGCCTGAGGCATTGTTTAGTCGTTCGTTGAAAGTGCTGCTAGTGGAAGATAATCACACTAACGCCTTTATCGCACAGGCATTTTGCAAAAAGTATGGGATGGTGGTTACTTGGGCAAAAGGTGGCTTGGAAGCGATAGAGCTAGCAAAAAGCACGGTTTACGATCTTATCCTAATGGATAACCAACTCCCTAACCTTGGTGGAATTGAAACCACTCATCAACTAAGAGAGCAAATTGGTGTAACAGCTCCGATTTATGCTTGCACTGCTGATGCTCAAGAGTCAACAAGAGACAGGTTCATGGCTGCTGGAGCAAATTACGTGATCGTAAAACCGATAAAAGAAGCGTCGTTGCACAAAGCTTTTGTTCATTTCAAACAATTGTACTGGGATGATATTGAGCATTAAGTTGAGGTTAAAAATGAACCTCACCTTCGAGTAAACAACGGCTTACTCTTGCTGAAAAACAAGATACACTGCTTCAGATATGTACTTGATGGAGAAATATTAAATGGAACTGAAAACCTTATTGAATACTCTGGCTGATGCCCCAGAAAGCGTGCAATTTGAAGACACAATCCAAGTGATAGAAGCTCATTATGATTTTGCTGAGAGTGAATTTCGTAATGGTGATGTAGTGAATGCCGCTGGGCAGAATAATGGTTCGTGTAAGATTTTTGCTTTTGGTTTAGATCAAGGTCTATCTGCAGAGCAAACATTGGCTTGTTTTGGCCAATTTTATCGTGATGACGTATTAGGTTTTCCAGAGAACACTGACCATCAAAATATTCGTAACTTCATGACTCATGGTTGGAGTGGGGTAGAGTTTTCTCAGCGTGCATTGGTTTTAAAGGCTAAGTAAACTGTTTTTAAGGATTAAGTAAATAGGTTTAAAGACGAAGTAAACACTTACTAAGCAATAAGTATTTTGAAGCGAGACAAATCATATCTCGCTTCTTTAACTGCACAAGAACAGGCGTGCGGATTACTGAATAGGCAAGGCAGACAGGCATTTACGGCACATGCAAGCACCAGCTTTTGGAATATTGCTAGTATCACGCTTCTCTAACTCAAAGCACCAACACGTCTTTTTACCCGCACTGATATCGCATTGAGCTGGCTCATGACACTGCGGACATTGGTGAGTCGAACTCTCGCCACTAAGGTTATCCATGACTGACGTTCGTTCGTCTTCAGATAAGCCTTTCCAACCTATAATTTCATCCATTGTTCGAAAGCAGCCACTGCACATTCCGCCATTATTTTTACAAGCCGCTCGGCAAGGTGTTTTCATCTATCTAACCCATGATTCATTTGGGCTGAAATGTAGCATATTTGTTTGTCTATTAAGAGCCGTTAGGCTAAGAAATTACTCAGTTAAATTTAGAAATGACCTCGTAATTTAAAGGCTTTTCATGTAGCATCTCGCCCCTTTTGTTGAGTGGGGGATATTATGTTTATTGGATTTGATTATGGAACAGCGAACTGTTCTGTCGCGGCAATGGTTGATGGAAAACCAAGCCTGTTACCGCTAGAAGGTAACAATCACTATATTCCCTCAACCGTGTTTGCTCCTACTCGTGAGAGTGTTTCCGAACATCTATTTCGCCATTTGAATATCAAACCGAGTGATGCGGTTGGTGAGCAAGTGTTACGACGTGCTATTGCTTTGAATCGAGAAGAGAGTATCGATTTGGTACCAGAAGATATGGCGTTTGGTCAGGCGGCGTTGGACCTTTACTTAGAAGACCCTCGCGATGTTTATTACGTAAAATCCCCTAAGTCTTTTCTTGGCGCAAGCGGGTTGCATGATGTTCAGGTGAGTTTCTTCGAAGATTTAGTGTGCGCCATGATGGCCAATATTAAACACCAAGCAGAACTCACGACTCAAGAGCCGATCAAACAAGCTGTTATTGGCCGACCAATTAACTTTCATGGTCGAGGTGGTGAAGACGCAAACAGACAAGCAGAAGACATCCTTACTCGCGCTGCTAAGCGTGCTGGCTTCCTTGATATCGCCTTTCAATTTGAGCCAGTAGCCGCAGGCCTTGATTACGAAAGCACCCTGACTGAAAACCAAACGGTATTGGTTGTGGATATTGGCGGTGGTACCACCGATTGCTCATTGCTAGAAATGGGGCCAACTTGGTCGGGTAAAGCGAACCGAACCCAGAGTTTGTTAGCTCACAGCGGTCAAAGGGTAGGGGGTAATGATCTCGATATCTATCTAGCGTTCAAACAGCTGATGTCACCTTTCGGTATGGGTAGTAAAGGGATCTCTGGTATTGATATGCCATTGACTCAATTCTGGAACCCTATTGCGATTAACAATGTAGAAGCTCAAAAAAACTTCTATTCTCGTGAAAACCTTGCAGCGTTGAAGTTACTTCGTAAAGAAGCGTCAGAACCTCAAAAGTTAGATCGCTTGATGAAGGTTTATCACGACACTTTAGGTTACAGCATTGTACGTCGGGCGGAAGAAGCCAAGATTGCATTGGCAGAATCCTCCCAATATCGAACAGCAATCAATGTTGCATCAGATCTGATTGAAGTGGATATCTCCGTTGAGCAGATGATTGAAGCGATTGAAACGCCAAAATCTAAGATGATTGAATTGGTCAAAGAAGCGATTCAACAAGGTCAGAAAAAGCCAGATGTCATCTATATGACGGGTGGTTCAGCTCGTTCTCCTATTCTTCGAGAAGCAGTACAACAAGCCGTACCGAATGTGCCAATCGTGAGTGGTAACTATTTTGGTTCCGTAACCTCAGGCCTAGCACGTTGGGCTGAGGTTTGCTTCAAATAAGAATGTACTAATACCAATCGTAGTAAATAACTGGTCACCCTAGCTTGCTAAAACGCTCGATAACTGCGTTAGAATTTTTGATAGTAGAATAACTACTTATCGAAAAATTCTGCCTTGTTCTCAAGCCTTTTCCCTACGCTATTTTTGATCACTTACTTACTGTGATTGGTATAACTTGTATTAGGGCAACCAGTCACGGATTGGTTGCCCTTTTTTTTGTATTTTCTCTAGTGAACGTTCAATAAAGCAATAACCAATAAAGCAACTTTTGCTAGTTCAAATTGGGAATTGTTTCACAAGGCTAAATATTTCAGCACAGCTCATTGTGTTACAGGATGTTTCTAAGTTAATGGTATGTCGCAGAATGGTCTGGAAAGTCGTTTGTAGCCTAAGTGTCTAATGCTGTTTTTATGATTGAAAAATCAAAAAATTGAAGGTTTTTTATATCAAAATATACCAAAAATTAGCTTGAAGTTTGTTTTTAATGGTTTGTTTTTAATGGTATTTTTTGTTTTTATAGCGAGATTTTTTTTATTTTATATATTTTAATGCAACTTTTTTGTCAGTCGTATATTAGTGTTTTCCCACTTGTTAAATGCAGGTAACAACCTCTCCGTAAGCACGAGGTTGTTATGGAATCACTCTCCCAGTTACAAATGGATATGACAATGAATAAGAAACTTTTAGCGCTAGCAATTTCTGGTGCAGTATTTGGTACACAGGCAGTTGCGGTAGAGCTTTATAACGAAGACGGTACAGCCTTCTCTGTTGGTGGTCACGTTTCTGTAAACCTGAATGGTTCAGAGAAAGGCGATACGGATGTTGGTACAAACTCACCACGTATCAACTTTAATGCTACGCAAGAATTAGGCAATGGCTTCACAGCTGACGCTAAAGGCGAATGGGCGCTTAATTACCTAAACGGTGGTGATGAGTCATTTACTACTCGTCTTGGCTATGTTGGCTTATCTCATGATGAATTAGGTCGTGCTGTTGCAGGTACGCAGTGGGCGCCATACTACGATGTAGCTTCAGCAACAGATATGCCGATCGCTTTCGCGAATGATTTCTTATACGACAACCACGGTGCACTAGGTACTGGTCGTGCAGACAAAATGGCAAGTTACCGCAACGGATTCGATTTTGGTGAAGCGGGTGAGCTTAGCTTTGGTTTAGGTTGGCAGGGCAGCAATGATGTAACAACTGACACTGAAAATGTTGTTGGTGGTGTTGTAATTACTCGTCGTTCAACTGCGTCTTACGACGATCGTATTCAAGCGACTCTTGGTTACTCAATCGCTGGTGTTAAATTGGGTTATGCCTTCAACACTGGTGACTTCAAAGAGGGTGGCGTTTCTAAGACAGCTGAATCTCACCTAGTTTCTGCTGCATACGGTTCTTACGGCTCAGGTTTATACCTAGCAGGTATCTACGCTTCAAACGAAAACATGAATGTAGGCCTTGAAGAAAGTGATGCATATGAATTGCTAGCGGCTTACGCTTTAGCGAACAGCTTAAACTTAAGCGTTAACTACGAAGTTGTTGAAGGCGAAGCGACGAAAGGCGCGGCAACACAAACTGACCGTGAAGAGCTAGCTCTACAAGCTGAATACAACTTTACGAGCAATGTTGTTGGCTACACTGGCTATCAGTTTGATCTAAACGATGCAGACAACAGAAAAACTGACGACAAGTGGACTATTGGTGCTCGTTTCTACCTATAAGTCGCGACTCATTTAGTTTGACCACTATTATGCATAGTGTTTACTCCTTAAATTTACCTTTTTGGATACTGTCCTAGACACTATGCTAAGCCCTCTCAAGCCTTTGGTTTGAGAGGGCTGCTTTCGTTCTATACGCATCTGTTTTAGCTTTTCCTTCGTGTTACCCAGCCATTCATTTCATCTACGTAGCTATGATCTGCGCAGGGATTATCTACACAGCTATGATCTACGTAGCTATGACTCTTGTCATTAGTTCTTATACGTCGCGATCTTCGAATAAAAGTATTTAAATCATTTAATTGAGCTAAAGATCAGAATTTAGATATTGGTAACCATCTTGTCGAAGATTCTCTTTTAATGATGCGGTAAACTCTGCGCTCTAAAAAACAGTTTAGGGACAAACTATGAGCAGCGTTGTAGATCAGGAGCAATTGATGAATTCGAAACGAACAGCAACACCCAGCAAAGTACTGTGTATTGGGCGCAATTATGTTGATCACATCGAAGAGCTTAATAATGTTATCCCTGACTCTATGGTGGTGTTTAATAAGCCGAGCACTAGCGTTACGTCTTCTCTATCATCTTTCCATCAAGAAACGTTACATTATGAAGCTGAAATCTGCTTCATTGTTGAAAACGGTGAATACTCTGCCGTGGGGCTAGGTTTAGACCTTACCAAACGCGAGTTACAAAGTAGTTTGAAGGCGAAAGGTCTTCCTTGGGAGCGTGCTAAAGCTTTTGATGGTTCTGCTGTTTTTAGCCGCTTTGTTTCCATAGATAACTTGGACCTCTCTGACTTTAACTTAGAGTTATTTATTAACTGTGTCCGCGTTCAAAAAGGGCATGTTGAACAGATGCTTTATTCCCCACAGACCATCCTCGAAGAGTTATCTTCTTATACGACTTTGCTAGACGGTGATGTTGTGATGACGGGCACTCCGAAAGGTGTTGGAGAGGTACATCAAGGTGATATTTTCCTTGGTCGTCTAAAGTGTGGTGAAACCACTGTGATTGAGATCGAGTGGGTAGCACGTTAATTAGTCTTTTGTATTTAGTTAATAAATTGGTTTTACTGTTTATTAATGGTGTTTAATTCGATTGATTTAACACCTAGCAACTGATTGCATCTGGAAGGGTGTCGGTAATTGATATAAAATTCGTCTCCATTTTTATCAATACTGAAACCCATGATCGATTTAACCATCCTACCTGTTTACCTGACGGCCGTTGTAGCTCTTCTCCTTTTACCAGGCCCTGATATGTTACTCATCGCAAGCTCAAGCATGAGCTATGGCCGTAAAGTCGGTGTGTTTGCGAGCTTAGGTAATGCGACTTCTGGAATTATCCTGACAGTATTGGCAGCAATGGGCGTTTCAGCATTGATTGCGATGAGTCCAGTGGCTTTAAAAGCCCTTCATCTATTAGGCGGTGCATACTTATTAAAGATGGGGTGGGATTGTCTTCGAACAGAACAGGGTAATGCACCTGAGTTAAGCGATAACCGTGCTGCAAAAGCCTACTACCAACGAGCACTTATTAGTAACCTGCTTAATCCTAAAGCGTTGGTTTTCTTCGTGATGTTCTTACCGCAGTTTGTATCGACGAGTATTGAAGCGACTTCGGGCGAGCAGATGCTCGTTCTGGGTTTATTGCTGAATGTGCTAGGTTTGACGTTCAACTTTTTACTTGTGGCGTTAGTGGGTACTATTGGTAAATCTTTGGTAGAAAATGCTAAGTTTCGCACCTATCAGCAAAAAGTGATGGGCGGAGTTTTCATCGTGTTAGCGGTGTGGATGTTGTCTTCCTTCTTTACCTCGTAGACTGCAACTCAAACAGTTTATCGCGGTTAGCCGCCGATACAAAAATGGACGCTTCGAGCGTCCATTTTTTATGTCTATCAGTTACATATTGTACTTCATGGAACTGATTTTTTGAAAGAATGATGATCTAAGAGTTCAACTCCTTCTGGTGTTGTTCGATGAGCTTATCCATGTACTCTTCACCGCGCTTGCGAGTATCGTCATAGGTTTCTGTCCCTTCGAACTTTGTTACCGTCTCATAATAAACCTTAACTTTTGGTTCTGTTCCTGAAGGGCGGACGATAATGCGTGAACCATCCTCGAGGTGATAGATGAGTACGTCACTTGCAGGCAGGTTAATGGCTTCAGTATTGCCTCCAATGACGAAGCGTAAAGAAGACTGCAGATCTTCAATCACAGAGATAGCGACACCGTTAATCGCTTTAGGCTGTGCTGAGCGGAGCTTAGAACCAATCGATGGTGAATCTGGGTCTAGGGCAATACTTCGCTGCGCGTTGGTATGAACCCCATGTTCAAATGAAATTTGAGCGAGAAGATCCCAAACGGTTCGCCCTTGAGATTTTAACTCCTCAACCAGTTGAGCAAACACGACGATAGCAGACAGCCCATCTTTGTCTCGTACCTGAGTGCCAATTGTGTAGCCTAACGCTTCTTCATAGGCGAACAAGAACTCGTTTTTCTCATCTTCTAATTGCATGCCAATATTCGCTAACCATTTAAAGCCAGTCAGTGTTTGGAAGTAAGTCGCACCGTGAGAATTAGCCACTTTCTCAAGTAGAGTTGAAGATACGATACTGTTACCAACTAACTGGTTTTTAGTGTGTGGCTTTGATAGCAAGTAGTGCGCGAATAACACACCCACTTGGTCACCCGTGAGCATTTTATAGGAAGCATCTTCAGTTCTGACTTTATCATCGGTTCGAACGGCAACCGCAAATCGGTCTGCATCTGGGTCATTAGCGCAAGCGATGTCGGCATCGACACTTTTTGCTAAGTTAACCACAAGATCCATCGCGCCTTTTTCTTCCGGGTTGGGGAAGTTCACGGTTGGGAAGTGACCATCTGGCTCTCTCTGTTCGGCAACACTGAACACCTTATGGAATCCAGAATCATGAAGTAGATCTTCCGCCATTTGTGCGCCGACACCATGCATAGCGGTATAGGTGATGGTGGTGTTCGCCGATTCGATCTCTTTACTCACGTGTGGGCTCTGGTTGATCGCAGCGCGGTACGTTTGATAATAGCCTTCAGTTAACCATACCAACTTACCTTGTGTTTCAGCGTCACTAAGGCTCATCAATGGGATGGCCTTGGTCGATGCTATGTCTATTTCAGCAGCAATGCCTGCATCATGAGGGGGAATGATTTGAGCGCCATTCTCCCAGTATACTTTGAAGCCATTGTACTCCGGCGGGTTGTGGCTCGCCGTCACGACAACAGCCGCCGCCGCGTTGAAGTGCTCGATACCAAAGGCAACGATAGGTGTCGCTGCAACATTCGAAGTTAGGTAAACCTTAATACCTAAAGCAGTGAGTACAGAAGCTGTATCAATCGCGAATTGCTTTGAATCTAAACGGCCGTCGTAGCCAACCACTACACCACGCATAGAGGCATTTTCGACATGTTCAATTAAATAGTGGCCAAGGCCTGTGGCCGTTTCTTGTATGACCAAGCGGTTCATTCTATTTGGGCCGCATCCGACTTTGCCGCGCAGTCCCGCCGTTCCGAATTCTAATCGTTGAATAAAGCGGTCTTCAAGTTCGTCGTGCATTCCCTCATCGATAAGGTATTGAAGCTCTTCACGAGTTCTTGGGTCTGGGTCTCTCGCTAACCAGTTCATTGCATCTTGCATAATCACTAAACCTTTTAATATCGGGGTGTCTTTCTGTTGATTTAATTTAAATGATACTGATTATCATTTCCATGAAAGCAATCGTAAAACTCGATTTAAAATAAATTCCAACAGTAAAGGAAAGGCATATGGGGAAAGCCACTTCAAATAATTGACTGTTTAATAAGTAAACTTACCTTGAACAATTGGGTATCACTAACTAGCCTTTTACATAAATATAACAAAACTTAACAAGTTCGTCGTTTTTGAATCTTTAGTGGAAACTTCCAACGCTTATGATCCGTATTGGTTCTTAAATTGAGATGAGGTCAGCAGCCCGTTTACAGGCTAGCTCCATGTGAGTGGTAGATTGAGATTCAGCTTTTCATGTGCAGCTGGAATAACAATGAATGTTGTCTGGCTCGGAATGACACATAGCTCGTAATGACATGTAGTTCGTAATGAAACGTAGCTCGCAACGAATATAGCTCGTAAAGAAACAGAGCTCGCAACGACATTTAGGTCGCAAGTATCCAATTAGGAAGGATAAGGAGAGATCTTTTGAAAAGATTATTGGTTAGGCTAGTGTGGCTTTTGAAGAGTTTTGTTTTGATTTTAGTGTCGCCTTTAGTGCATGCAAGTAGTGAATACAACATGACAAGAGGTGTGACTGAGATCAGCAGTGAGGTTTATGAACTTCATATGCTTATCTTCTACATCTGCTGCGCAATTGCCTTCGTTGTTTTTGGGGTGATGTTCTATTCGATTTTGAGGCACCGAAAGTCGAAGGGAGCGGTGGCGGCTCACTTTCACGAAAGCACCAAAGTTGAAATCCTCTGGACCATCATTCCAATTATTATTCTTATTGCTATGGCGATACCCGCGACCAAAACCTTGATTGCTATGGAAGACACCTCTCAATCAGATCTGACCGTTAAAATCACTGGATCACAATGGAAATGGCATTACAGCTATTTTGGTGAAGACGTCGAATTTTTCAGCCTTCTAGCGACCAGTGACAAAGAAATCGAAGGCATTGAAGTGAAAGGGGCTCATTACCTGCTAGAGGTTGATAAGCCATTAGTTCTTCCTATTGATAGAAAAGTTCGCTTCTTGATGACCTCTGACGATGTGATTCACTCGTGGTGGGTTCCTGCCTTTGCCGTTAAGAAAGACACTATCCCGGGGTTCATTAACGAAGCGTGGACAAAAATAGATAAACCCGGTGTGTATCGTGGCCAGTGTGCTGAACTGTGTGGCCGAGCACATGGCTTTATGCCGATAGTGGTGCATGCCATGGAAGAAGACGAGTTTGATGCATGGCTGGCGGAACAGAAAGAATTGGCGATAGCCGCACAACAGGCGGCTCAAGATGCATTAGACGCGTCACTTTCTTTGGAAGAGCTGAACACCATCGGTGAAGAGGTTTACAAAACTCGATGCGCGGTCTGCCACCAAGCGAACGGTGAGGGTATTCCTGGTGCATTCCCAGCTATTAAAGGTAGCCCAGTTGCTCTAGGAGATGTCGATGTGCATATCGACACCATTGTTTATGGTCGTGGAGGCTCGGCAATGCAAGCCTTCGATAACCAGTTAACCGAGAAAGAGATCGCTGCGGTCGTCACTTATCAAAGAAATGCATGGGGTAATGACACGGGCGATATTGTTCAGGCTTCAGATATTAACGCTTACAAGGTTAAACAAGAAGGCGGAGCCCAAGCACCTGACGAACAGGGCTCAACGGATGAAGCACAAAGTGATGCTAAGGAGCAGCTATGAGTTCACCAATCAATAAGCCGGTGAAATCGGCGCCTGCAGAAGATCAGGCCTTGAGCCATTCTGTGGAAGGCACATTGGACAGCAATGACTTGTCTCTGGATGATCACGATTCTCACGCCGCTCCAAAAGGGTGGGCACGTTGGCTGTATTCAACCAATCATAAAGACATAGGCACATTATACCTGTGGTTCAGCTTTGCGATGTTCTTAACTGGCGGCGCGATGGCAATGGTGATCCGCGCTGAGCTATTTCAACCGGGCTTGCAGCTTGTTGAACCAGACTTCTTCAACCAAATGACCACAGTGCACGGCTTGATCATGGTGTTTGGTGCGGTAATGCCTGCATTCACGGGACTCGCTAACTGGATGATCCCTATGATGATCGGGGCGCCAGATATGGCGTTGCCTAGAATGAACAACCTCAGTTTCTGGATTCTGCCTTTTGCCTTCTTAATCTTAATTGGCTCTCTGTTTACAGAGGGAGGTGGCCCGAGTTTTGGTTGGACATTCTACGCGCCGCTGTCAACGACTTACGGCCCTGATAGCACGGCGCTGTTTGTCTTCTCTGTTCATATTATGGGGATCAGTTCGATCATGGGGGCGATCAACGTCATTGTGACCATCGTGAACATGCGAGCACCGGGTATGACTTGGTTTAAACTACCGATGTTCGTATGGACTTGGTTAATTACTGCTTTCTTACTGATAGCTGTGATGCCTGTTCTCGCCGGAGCCGTGACCATGGTGCTAACTGATAAGTACTTTGGGACAAGCTTCTTTGATGCGGCTGGTGGTGGTGACCCCGTTATGTTCCAACACATATTTTGGTTCTTTGGGCATCCCGAAGTGTACATCATGATCTTACCGTCGTTTGGTATTGTCTCTGCCATCATCCCAGCCTTTAGTGGTAAGCGTTTGTTTGGTTATCATTCAATGGTGTATGCGACCTGTAGTATCGCGATCTTGTCTTTCTTAGTGTGGGCACATCATATGTTCACTACGGGGATGCCGGTTTTTGCTGAACTGTTCTTCATGTATTGCACCATGTTGATTGCGGTTCCGACGGGAGTGAAAGTCTTTAACTGGGTAGCAACCATGTGGCGAGGCGCGTTGACCTTCGAAACACCAATGCTTTTCACCATCGCCTTTATTGTTCTATTCACGATAGGCGGCTTGTCAGGATTGATGCTCGCTATTGTTCCTGCTGATTTCCAATACCATGACACCTATTTTGTAGTGGCTCACTTCCACTATGTTCTGGTTACCGGTGCGGTGTTCTCGATAATGGCCGCAGCCTATTATTGGTTACCTAAGTGGACCGGGCATATGTACGATCACAAACTCAGTCTGTGGCATTTCTGGACTTCAGTAGTCTCAGTGAATGTCCTTTTCTTCCCGATGCATTTCTTAGGCTTGGCGGGGATGCCACGTCGTATTCCAGACTACGCTATTCAGTTCGCTGACGTTAACCAAGTAGTGTCGATTGGTGGCTTTGCTTTTGGTTTGTCTCAATTGATTTTCTTATGGTTAGTCATCAAGTGCGTAAAAGGCGGTGAGCCTGCATCAAGCAAGCCTTGGGATAGAGCTGAAGGACTTGAGTGGACAGTACCAAGCCCAGCACCTCATCACACCTTTACTCATCCACCTAAAATCGATTAGAGGGATGCACAATGAATGATAAGCAAAGCGAGATAGATAAAAAACAACCTAAGCGATCTACCAAGAAGCTGACGGGCTACTTGGTATTGAGTGTAGTGGCGATGTTTGGCTTCGGTTTCGCTTTGGTTCCGCTTTACGATGTGATGTGTGAGGCGTTGGGAATCAACGGTAAAACTAATACTGTTTCTGCTGTTCAACCTCAGGGGATGCAACCGGACTACTCTCGTGCGATCCGAGTGGAATTCATGTCTCATATTAAGCCTGATATGCCATGGACGTTTTCGCCTGAAGTGCGTGTTCTAGAGGTTCACCCTGGTGAGGTGGTTCAAACTAACTACATTGCCAAAAACCTATCTGGAGCCTCATTGGTTGGCCAAGCCGTACCATCGGTGTCTCCAGGTATGGGGGCAACTTACTTCAATAAAATGGAATGCTTTTGCTTTAATCAGCAGCCACTGGACGGGTTCAAGAGCGCTAATATGGGTTTGATATTTTATATAGAGCCAGACATTCCAGACTCGATACACACGCTGACGCTCTCTTATACGCTGTTTAATATCACGAGTGAGGTGGTCGGGGAATCAAGCAGTCCCGAGCCTAATGTAATCGCGAGTAACTAGGAACCAGAATCAACAAAAGGAGTTGAGCGATGAGTTCTAAAAAGGAAGTTTATTTCGTTCCACATCAAAGCCACTGGCCATTAGTCGGTGCCGTTGCGCTGTTTCTTGTTGCTGTTGGAGCAGGGTTAACCGTGCAAAACATGGGGACTGATGCTGCTGGTGGCGTGTTCGGCAAAGCGGTGTTGTTAGTCGGATTTGCTGTTCTTCTGTATATGCTTGCGGGTTGGTTTAGCAACGTAATTACGGAATCATTGAGTGGTGTTTATTCCGAGCAGATATCTCGCTCCTTTAGGCAAGGCATGAGCTGGTTCATCTTTTCTGAAATCATGTTCTTCGGCGCTTTCTTTGGTGCGCTTTTCTATGCTCGTATGATTTCTGTTCCTTGGATTGGTGGTGCGGGCAACAATGAAATGACCCATGAAGTCTTGTGGCCGATGTTCCAGTCTATGTGGCCACTGACCACGACACCTGATGGCGTAACGACACAAGCTATGCCTTGGCAAGGTATCCCTCTAAAGAACACCATAATTCTGCTGCTTTCCTCTGTGACGCTGCACATGGCACATATCAGTCTTGAACAAAATAAGCGTATGGCTTTGATCGTGTGGCTAGAGATAACCATTGTTCTGGCTGGCTTCTTCCTGTTCTTCCAAGTTGAAGAGTACCTTCATGCTTATCAAGAGATGGGATTGACACTTCAATCTGGCATCTATGGCAATACCTTCTTCTTATTGACCGGATTCCATGGTTTGCATGTCTGTTTGGGAACGATTTTTTTGATTGTGTTACTGGCAAGGGTTGCCAAAGACCACTTCACTCCGAAAGATCACTTTGCGTTCCAAGCGGGCAGTTGGTATTGGCACTTTGTTGATGTGGTTTGGTTAGGTCTGTTTGTGTTTGTGTATGTGCTCTAACTGCTGAGCCTATTGGGAATTAATAGGGGCGAGGGTTGGGCGCTATCACTCCTGAACCTAAAGCCAGTAATAACAGTAACACGACAACAGCTGACCACATGACTCGACGCCCTAAAAAGTGACTCAGCCTTTTGCCATTGTGCGTGCCAGAAGCGATTTGTATTAGCCCTTTCATTAAGTTGAAGGCGATGAAAAACAGTAGAGCAACCAATACAACTTTGAATAGCAAGATAAAGGTAGATGACGCCATAGTGATAACTCCAAACGGTTTGAATCATGATGAACGAAAGTTCCGCAGTAAAGGTTTTTGGGTTGCGGTTGTTTTAACTTTGGTTTCAGTCGGCATTTTAATCAAGTTGGGTTTGTGGCAGTTAGAGCGAGGTAACGAGAAATTGCGTTATGAGCAGCAACTATCAGAAAGAGCGCTGCAATCGCCACAATCTTTAGGTGTCATTGTTTCTGAGTTGCGAGGGCTAGGTTTATCTGGTCAAGAGTCATTAAATCCTCAAACCCTAAATGGGTTAAAGGCTGATGTCGAATTAGTAAATACGAGTGGCTTGATACTCTTGTTGGACAACCAAATCAACCAAGGAACGGTGGGGTATGTGATTTACATGCTCGGTGAGGTTCAAACACAAGATGAAAACAAGTCTTTAGTGGCCGAAAAGCAGTTGTTAATCGATCTTGGGTTCGTTGCGGCAAGCCGTGACAGAAGAGAGCTACCGAAATTAGGAAACATCACACTACCAACCAAACTGTCAGGGCGTTTGTGCAGCGTCGCGCGTTTTGAACACTTGCACCCTACCAAAATGAACAATGCTGAAATGTTAAATAATTGTTAATTTACACCTGTGTCAGGGTCTACCTTGATTGACGGTGAACTTGTCTCTATTGACGTTTCAACACGGTTGTCACTAACGTCAACTTTAACCCTTAAATCGCCACCCATTGGGTAGTTAGATTGAGGTTGGAATTGATTGTAATTACCCGTTACATAGGCAGGTAATTGCTGTTCAATTTGCTTCCTCAGCTTATCACCTGTTGTTTCTGACTCTTTTGTATTGGAATCGAACACACTGGGGAAAACATCAGCAAGTGTGGTCTTCTTCATTTTCTGTGCAATTTCGGTATCACCAAAAAGAGCTTCCATAGCAAAGCCGACAGCAAAAGCTTCCCCTGCGATATCGATCACCTTACCAAACTTATTTGCTTTTCTGCTCTTAGGGTTATTAGAATCTGGGCTTAAATCAGGAATCATAGGTGCACCAAAACCGCCACCACCAGGCCAGTTTGTAACGAATACTGGCGTTGCACTCAAACTAGATAAACCACTCGCTAAAGCACCATGACCTTTCTTTTTGCCCGATGCTTTATCATAGATCCAACCACCTGCGGCAGCACCACCTTTAAGGATTGGCGCACTTATCGAAATAGCCTTGTTCAACGCGTAGACCGACGCTAAGATTTTCGCTAAATTGCCGTAACCGCCCACTGCATCACTAATAGCCTGTGCACCCGTCCCCACGGCTTTTAATATTGGTAGTAAACCATCGCCTACATCTTTTAGCCCCTGAGCAGCTTCTGCGGCAGTTCTAAATGAGTCAACTAGATTTTGACCAACTGTTTCTACAAGCTCGTCATACTCCCCTGTAGACTTCATTTGTTCGAGCATACCTAAGAACTCCCCAAGTTCATCTTTGAGCAAGTCAAATGTACCGCTATTCATGACATCTTTTTGAAATAGAGACCAGTGATCGCCCATGTTTGAAATCATGCCGTTCCATGTTTTCATTTGTAGCTCTGCTGAGCCTTTTGTCTCTTCTCCCATGACACGTATCAAGTCTTGAATTGCAGACCTTGTTAATTGGCCTTTGCTAGCCATATCTTGAATTTGGGCGGTACTAAAGCCTTTTCCAAAATTTTTACCTAGGTCTTTACTCGCTTTTTGCAAATACTCATAAACGGGTACACCTCGCTCAAGCATTTGGTTCATTTCTTCCGCTTGGAGTTTCCCCTTTGTCCATGCTTGACCTAATGCCGTTGCGATACCCTCGACTTGTTCAGCACTCCCCCCCATTTTAGAGGCTTGGTCAGCGATTGCCTGCATTGTCCCATCCATTGGATCAAGTCCGTAGGCTTTTAGTCGAATAAAGGATTGGGTAACTTCATCCAATGCGTAGGGGGTTGATTGTGTGAAGTCTTCAATCCAGCCAAGAGCACTAGCAGCACCACTTTCTGAACCCATAATGCTTTGCATCGAAGCGGCTAGGGTTTCAAAATTAGCGGCAGTCTTGATAAATGTTCGTTCAAATGCAAACCCCGCAGCACCAAGGCCAACAATCGTTCTATTGCCAAGTGAGTCTATACCGCGACTAGCTGCTCTAACCGATTGATTCAACATAGCCATGGCTTTATCGCTTTTCTTGGCAAAATCAGACATAGAGTTACCATATCGCTTTGCTTTGTCCGATAAATTACCAGCAAGATCTATACTGATTTCGGTTTTTAATTTCTGTGCCATAAAAGCCTCAAACTAATAAGGGCTAGTCAATGCTAGCCCTTTTTTTGATGTTATAAATCTTGAGAGACTAGAATCTCAACCGCTTTATAGTTGGTGTTGTCTTCCCCGTTCTCAAGAGTACGACGCAAGACGATCTTCTCAGCGGCAGAACGATAAGCAACGGGAACGACTAGTACAGTAGGTTTAACCTTTAACGACCTTCCTTCACTGTCTTTCTGTTCCATCATTTTGGTCATCATCAACTCAAAATTAGCTTCTGTTAAAGCAGCTTTAGAACCAAATGCCATTTGCCAGAATGTATAGCCAGCGTTACCACGAGCACGAGTACCGAAAGCGTAATTATCGGTAGTGAAAACATTGTAATCAGTTGAGTCAGTCACCGACTGGAATTCTGGCTTTAAACGCTCTTGCCAAACTAAAGGTTTAAGAGGGCGACTAGTGTCTAACATGTACCAGCCTTGACCTGTATCCGTATCAGGATCACCAATTACATTTGAAAACGTATTTACGCCATCTTCTGACGGGTGGTCAGCATCAAAGAACGGCTGTCCGTCATAACAAATCTCTGTAAAGCCATTTTTTAGCAAACCAAAGACATGTTCATCTGGGTACATTTCGGCATCGTAACCCATCTCTTGAAAGATGATGCCATAGCGACCATAGTCATTATCTTCATAGTCAACACGGGGAATTTCTACTGAGGATTCAAACATCTTGTTTACGATGTTATAACCGTGTTTTTTAAGGTTCTTCATTTGGCGAGAACCGATCCATTCTTTAAGGCGAGGGAAGTCCCCCAACCAACCGTAGCCAGTTGCGCCAGCTGAGGAAGGAAGAACAGTAGCAATCATAGGGTAATCAGGCTTTGCACCTCCTTTGCCTGCGTCAAAGCGACCAGCAAACGCGGTTTTAGATTCAATGACTACATTACTAATATCGATTGGATTTGGCATTGTTAAACCTCTTTATTCTTTACATTTAAAAACTGTTCTTCGGAAATTCCAACATTTCGACAGACAGCTAACTGTGTTTCATTTAATGACGATGAATTTTGCTTTGTTTTATGTGGCGTATTGGTACTCTTATTTAAATAAGAAAAACCAGACGTGCTACCAGCAAACTTTTTAAACTCATCAATCCCTTGGCTACGGCAGCAAGCAACTAAAAAATCACGCTGTGCGGGAGTAAATACGGCATCACTTACATAACCATCAACTAAGGATTCAATTTCCTTTTTCTCGGCTTGACTATCGCGAGAGTTTAAAGCTGACAATAATTCATCATCAGAGGTGACATTAGAACCAAGGGCTTTTGATAGCTTTTCCCACTTATTATCTGGTTCGTCCTGTCTGCTATTTAAAGCTTGCATTACTAGGTTTGGCTTATTGGTTAAACCGACACTAGATAACGAAATAACTTCTTTGCTTTCGTTATAATTGAATGCAGGTGATAAAAAACGATACTCACGCGAGTTGATTGCACTTGCGGCTTTCTTCGTCCAATCCGCTTTAGCCCATATTTCACCATTGCGAATTTCTAACTCTTCAATCCAACCAGCAGCAGGAGCTTCTTCCCCTTTTGTTGCCTTTAGCTCTTGACCATGTTCGTAGTCAATAACCATAGGGACTTTCATGTTTTTAAAGGCGTGTAAGATAGCTTTAGGATTTCTCAAAACCCAACTGCGACCGTCCAAACCTTTGATGTCAGGGCCGCTAGGTAGAATCTGTACCCACTGACTCGCTTTTTCGTCTAATTCTTTACATAACGCTGTAACGGGCATAACTTTAGCCTCATACCATGTTTAAACTACGTTTAAATCGCTCTATATTGATTTAAACATTTTCTTTTGAGCCAATGCTCAACCAAATCGGAAAGCTTCAATACAACGCGCTACGCGAGCATTTTCCCGTTATTTCCTGAATGCAATTCTGAAACCGCCATACTTGCAGTTAAAATTACATTCCAGTCTTGAGCCGTTATCTTGTAATCGCAAATATCATCATATGTAAAAGAGACTCGATACTTGCCAAGACAACTAATAGAAGCAGCTGCGTTTTCATTAAGAAGCATTAACCCCTTAATCGCTAGAGTATGCTTGTCATTGACAGGCTTGAACTCGGGCATGTTAACTAGATGCTGGTGTTGAGCATCAACTAAATCGACTACGGTATTTCTAGATGAATTTGATAATGGCTCTATTGATACTGTCTTAACCAGTTCGCCATTAATAAGAACGCCGTCTATTAGATTGTGTAAATACATTTACTTAATTCCATCCATTGCTTTCCTAATTTCAGCATCAGCCTTTCTACAAGCCTTAATGACTCTTTGAATTGCAATAACAGACATTCCATATTTTCGAGATAGCTCATTAGCATTGTTACCTTTGAACTCTTTATAAATAAGTCTATATATCACCGCTTGCTTAAATGTATCATCACTAGGTAAATATATTTGACTACCACCAAATACAGAAACCATTAAGCAAATAAATTTAACAGTATCTCTTTCATCAAGATTGAACTCTTTTGAGCGAGATAGAAACTCATCAAAAACTTTTGTTTTAGATGGGTTCATTTTAATTAAATCCATGACAACATCTAAGGCTGTATCTTTTTTTGCTATATCTAACCATTCAATCGACATTGTTATTTAACCTTTAATATTTCTTTTACTGTGGTTTCTCTAATATTTTTATTCAGAGCTATATCTTTAATTGAAACTCCGTCGGCATGCATTAACCTAATTAACTCATGCTCAACTGTTCGATGATAGAAAGCGAAGCCATTGACAAGTCGAGTTACTTTCGTAGGTTTGCATTTGTGCTTCTTTAAAACCCGATAGACTGATTGGGAACTCATGCCGAACTCACTAGAAATGCTTGCCACTCCTTTTCCAGCCAAACAATCTTTAACGATCATTAACTCGGTTACATTAGCCTTGAATGTTTTTAGCTTGCCAAAATAAATCTGGGCTGTTTCATCAGCTTTAGTACCTGAGAACATGGATAGCATATCTTCTTTTAATGCCGCTTCTAGCTCTGGTGTTGGTTGGATACCAAAAAAACGATCAAGCAAGAAACCCATCATCAAGATATTCTGATTTATTTCACATGCCATTATGGAAGTCCGCGTTTGCTTTGATAAATCCATATTAATATACATACCTAATAAATACGGAGTAACGCGGATTATTTAAAAATTGTTATAGTGGGAGGGGCTTTTATAGATATGAAAAAGCCCCTTTAAAGGGGCTTTGAGTTTCATCGACAAGATGAATAAATGTTACCTGCGTATTTAATGTAAGCGATATTTATTGGTTTGACAAGCTCGGATATATTTCCTCGTTCAGGAAACGATTAAAAGCGGTTCGAGAGATCTTAAACTTATCTGCTAACCCTCTATGCTCAACTTCATTGTTCACATAAGAAAGAATATCTTTTTGAGTGTACCGCCTTGATGAAAGCATTACCGCTATTCGCGCTCTAATATCAGTTGGTAGCTGTTGAACCTTATAAAGCCTCTTTGCTTTTTTCGGTGATGCTGCTTTTCTAAGGATCAACAAAACATTTTTAACACCAATATTACGAACCAAGTTAGCCAGTTCGTAGCTCTCAGCCGCTGTTAGTCTAGAAACCGTCATATCACATAGCCTTCTGTAGGTGTTTTTTCATCAGATTAATTACTTCTGAAGGTGATACACCTAACTCTTCTGACAGGCCAATTAACTCAACTTGCTCAGTTATCGTTAACGGTTGAGATTCAGGAAGAGATCTATCATTTTTACAAGCTTTTGAAATGGTGTTGAATTGTGATGATATCAGGTTTGAGCGCATCGTCATTTCCATAACAACGGTGTAATCGCACTTTGTATGACCTTTGATCCAATGATTGTATAGAGAGAAAAAACCGTTCAAGTTACCAGCTAGAGATTCAACGTCTTTATGAACCTTCTTTCTAAAATCGGCACTTGGGATATATTGATCTATATCAGAGTGATTTGGGTTGTAAGGCGCGAGTATCTCAATAGACTTACCGTCAATAGTGACGAGTAAAGGGGAATTGACGCTATTTTCTTGAGGAAAATTGTTAGGCATGATGGCCTCCTTGGATATTTTATATATCGCCATCAGGAGGTTCCAATCTCACTGGTGGCGAACTGAGCAGGGTTGGAACTACCGTATCCAAGAAACGGCCTAACCGAAGTTAGCCCTACTCAGCTCACCATTGTGAGCTTACGCACAAACAAAAAAACACGCATAGGCGTGCATTGTGCGCCTCGGATAATAACAGGGTTCCAATCCTGACGCTAGATTTTGCTAGCGTGTTTTCATCTTAGATTGAAGATTGCACTTCGTCAACAACTTTCGAGACTACCAAAATGAGCAATAAAAATTACATATGTAATCTATCAACTCGATAGCGACTAAGTGATGATTTAGTCAATTTAGAGCTATCAGGAAGACCTTGCTCTTCTATTAGTTTATTGACAGCCTTTAAGGCTTCTCCATGGCTCAATGTTCGAATCAATTTAATGACTCGATTTCTAACTTCAAAAGGTAGACAATCTACTTTGCTAATTCGCCCCATTTTAAACCCTCAATTGGCTTTAGATTTAACCAATATCGAACTAATTCACCTATCAATAAAAATAACGGCATTTGCTTTAAAACCACTAATTTAAATTTAACATGTAGTTAACATTTGGCTTTTATTAGATCCTTTTCCTCTTTCAACTT
>NZ_JBFRQW010000002.1:306761-329196 GCF_041472735.1 Vibrio sp. 10N.261.46.E11 | reverse complement strand
AAGCCGCGATGAACCAAAAAAAAACCAATCACAAAAGGGTGATTGGTCATATATTTTGTGTGAACAATATGGGTTCACTAACAACGTCAGTTGGCTAGGTGACCCTCGGCTTAAGAAGGGTCACTATTACTAATGCACTATACGTGCCAACTTTAAACATACGTATTTACTACGCATCTGAACACGTATTCGCCATAAATGCTTGTTTGTTTTGCAAACTGAAATTGCAAATTGCAAAACCCAACAAATCGCTAGTGACTATGTTGTTATTAATAGATCATTAAAGATTAATTTCTCTTCCTATAAATACCTACTTTTCAATAAATTCGATAGCTTCAACTCTGAAGAAACCTCTTCTTGTTTGCTTAGGGCGTGTTGATCTTTCGAGCTGATTTTTGCAGCGAGTTGCTGGGTATTTATACAAGGCAGAGGTTTCGATGTGTAGCTAGCCTACATGAGAAGCCGATAACGTAGTAGAAATGACCAGCAAACGCTGCCCAAAGGGTTCAGCTAAAGCGTTTTACTCTTTGTTGAGGGAGATTTGCTTAGAATGACTAGGCGACTTCCCCCTCGCCGCGATTAAAACACTTTTAGCTCGAACAAAATTTAACCGCGAAAGGTCAACACGCCCTAATTACACCCATAAAAAAACGCGAACATTGAAATTCAATATTCGCGCTTGTTCGAGTTCGATAGCAGGAAATCGTCAATGAACGAGAACCCTCTTACGAAGCGATCTCGTTACATAATCTTTGCAAAGTTATCTGCTCAACGTTCTGTCTACCAAAGAGCTACTATTTCTGAGATGCAGGCTTAGAACGGCTTCTAGATGGCGAAGGTTTGTTACCTGTAGGCTTGTTACCTGCTGACTTGTTAGACGGTTTGCTCGAACCATTACTTCCTCCGAAACCAGACTTTTTAGGTTTACCTGCACCACTTGGCTTGCCAGAACTATTCGTAGAAGGCTTATTACCGCGCTTATAGTTGCTGCCATTATTTCTTAAAGACTTATCATCACCAGCAGCTGCAGAGTTGCTGTCAGAAGCTTTGTTGCCTGAGTTAGGCTTACGCTTTGGAGCAGATCCATTACCTGCTACATGACGCTTGTTCTTGCCTGCTGGCTTATGGCCGCGAGCATTCTCACCAGAACGTTGGCCATCCGAGTGTTCGCGTGTCTTTTTCGGTTTCTTAGGCTTAATCGGACGCGAATCCAAGCGAGATTCTGGTAACTTATTTACGGGTGCAAAGCCTTCCAGTTCACGACGCTCCAGTACTTGTTGAATAAGGCGTTCAATACCGAATAGCTCACCCACTTCATCAGCACAAACCAATGAAATTGCTTTACCCACTTCACCAGCACGGCCAGTACGACCAATACGGTGAACGTAATCTTCTGATACGTTTGGAAGGTCGAAGTTAACCACTTGAGGAAGTTGTGGGATATCAATACCACGAGCAGCGATATCGGTCGCTACGAGTACTCGTACCTTACCGGTTTTAAAGTTCTCTAAGGCTTTAGTACGCGCGCCTTGGCTCTTGTTACCATGGATAGGAGCAGAAGTGATGTCTTGCTCTTCAAGGAAACGAGCAAGCTTGTTTGCACCGTGTTTTGTTTTGCTGAACACCAACACTTGTCGCCAATCATTATCTTTGATCAGCTTAGCTAGCATTGGCGCTTTTTTCTTTTTATCTACTGGATAAATACTTTGTTCAACAGTGGGTGCTGTTGAGTTTGCAGGGCTTACCGAGATTTCAACTGGGTTATTTACTAAGCCTTTAGCCAAGCTACGAATATCATCAGAGAACGTTGCAGAGAACAGTAAGTTCTGACGTTTCTTCGGTAGGAAAGCCAAGATCTTACGGATGTCGCGGATGAAACCCATGTCTAACATGCGATCAGCTTCATCTAATACTAGAATCTCTAATTGATCAAAACGCACTGCATTTTGGTTGTAAAGGTCAAGTAGACGACCCGGTGTTGCCACCAACACATCACTGCCTTTACGAAGTTTTTGCATCTGAGGGTTAATTTTCACGCCACCAAACACGACCGTAGAAGTAAGCGGTAAGTTAATACCATATTTAACTACGCTGCCATTCACTTGCGCAGCAAGTTCACGGGTCGGTGTTAGCACGAGTGCACGAACTTGGTTCTGACGTACACGAGGGCCTTTTGATAACATTTCAAGAATAGGTAGCGTGAAGCCAGCAGTTTTACCTGTACCTGTTTGAGCAGCGGCCATAACATCTTTGCCCGTTAGGACAGCTGGTACGGCTTTCTCTTGGATTGGTGATGGCTTATCGTAACCTTGTGCTTCAATAGCTTTAAGGATCGGTTCAGAAAGGCCAAGGGAGGTAAAACTCATAGATTATTTTCTCAGTTGAATAACATTTAGTATGAGCAACGCGCAGAAAGAAGTCGTTGCTACAGCTTTCGCTCATCAATAGGATTGATAAAGAGCAAAGCGCGGTATTCTGAGGCTTTTCCCCACATTCAGCAACTAAATTCTAATAACAGATCCAATCCAACCTATAAAATTTGTCGTTTCTGTTCGTACATTTTTTCATCAGCTGCTTTGAGTAGTGCATCGACATCATCGTAGTTATCGTTATGAATTACCCAACCAACACTAATTCGAAGATAAATCGAGTGCACATCATAAATAACAGGGGTGTTACATATTGCTCTTCGAAGTTTAGCTACAATCGAAGAGACATGTTGATCATCAATGATGCGTGGCAACAAGACTAAGAACTCGTCCCCTCCTATCCTTGCGACGATATCTGAACCGCGCAATTCACTCTTTATACGCTTGGCACATTCAACTAACACCTGATCGCCGGCCGCATGACCAAACGTGTCGTTGATTGCTTTAAATCCATCGAGATCGATATTTACCACCGCAAAGGTTCTCGCTCTCTGCTTTTGAGTGGTGGTAAATGCCTGCCTAAGGCTGTACATGAAGTATCGACGATTCGGTAGCATGGTGAGTTCATCGTGCATAGAGCGGCTATCTGCAATTCGGTACAGGCGATAAATGGTAAAGAAGGCAAACGCCAACACTAACATTATGGAGTAACCCACCAATCTTACTGCTTGAATTCGATACCACTGCACATCCATCAACACATGCTCATTACCAGAGAGAGCAAGGTACCAACCACCGTATGGAAAGCTCACCTGTTCAGTCACAAAAGCATTATCAAATACGTCCTGAGAGCCATAAAAGACCGCGCCATCTTTACCCGAACTGTTTGCACCACGAATCGCGAGTTCGTACTTGTTTTCCAGTAGCCCAATTCCGACATCTTCAAACAGCTCATCTAAGCTAATAACGGCGCTGGATACACCCCAATAGTCTTGGTTAAAAGGCGGGTCTCGAAAGATCGGTGTTCGCGTAATGATAGCTTGACCACCTTGAAACAGCTCAAAAGGACCAGCGATAAAGGTGTTGCCAATATTTCTGGCAATTTCAACCGACTCCCATTGGGTTGGATGATCTCGATAATCTATACCAAGAATCTGCTCATTGCCTTCCATTGGGTATACGAAATTTAGGATGTCATCTTCAGCCAGACCAATCAGACGAATGTGGGATCCATCTCGAATGATATTCTCAGCGATCTTGTTCCAACTCTTCATATCGCTGTCTGGATTTATCGTCACAAGAGTAGAAAAATTATTGAGGATATACATATCTGACACGATCGCGGCTTCTATTCGAGAACGTATGATCGATAGTTGCTTTTTTGCCTCAGAGTAGGATTCATCTTTAAGATAGGATAACTCTTTAGAGTGAAAAAACTCGATAGCACTCATTACCACTAAAAAAAACAGTAAAGATAATAATTTGGCAGGCCATTGCTTGCTAGAACCACTTGGCATTCAGACCTCCTAAACCTTTTTGTTCTTAAATTTGCTCATATCAGACTAACTCTTTAAGTATGCCGTTAAGCTATTTAAATACATACACTTAGCCTAGTCCTCATTTCATTATTGAGTCATTCATCACTTAAAGTCCATTAGACACATTGATTACTGAACCAAATATCGAATCAATCTTATTAAAGATTACAATGTATTGACCAAAACCTTACATTGAAAGATTCATGAGTGTTATTTTATATTCACAATTAATCAGCTTGGTACCTTACGAACATGAAGCTAAAAACGCTAACTCTGTGCACATTGTTATCAATCTCAGTTGCGGTTGCGGTTCACGCACAAGCTACTTCAGATACGCTAACGGCTTTTGACACACAACAGACTGTTACTATACAAGAGCCTGTTAACATACAAGCAACAAGCGTACCAAACATTCAATTACAAGCTGGTGTTCTCGACTCTCAAGAGCAATCTTTTAAACAATCCGCCGATCTGATTCGCACAACCTACGAAAGCCAACTTTACACTCTGCCTGCATTCAAAGAGGGTCACTATGGTTTGCGTATGTATCGACAAACATTAGACGACAAATATTCTGCCGCGGTATGGAGTGACATGGCACGTGTAGCAAGTAAGCTCAGCCGCTTGTCGAATGATGTTCACACCATGGAACAAATCGTACTGTACTCAGAAAAGCGTGTTGCTTCCTATGTTGGCGACAGCGATGAACGTAGTGTTCGACGCTACAACATCACCAAGCACATGCCAGAATATCTATATCTTGGTGTTGACCTTCTCGGCTCTATGGCGCGCGCCAATGAGTACGGTTTAGAACACAAGAACGATGCCAAACTGCGTGAAATCATTCGTCGTTATGACTTTTCACGATACGTGACCAATGAAGATATGGTGAAAGCGTGGGCAGCCCAACTCGCTAATCAAGTTTACTGGCTACGCCAATTGGGTGAACAAGATGTCGTTGATGAATTTGTCGATACCTTCAAAAAAGCCTACCCAGACGATAAAGACAAGAAGCTTTCAAGCCAGCAATACGGCAATAAGATCTATGGTATGACACATGTGATCTTTGGAGATTCTGAGTATTACCAGCACCAAGTAAGCGAGCAAGAACACCAATGGATCTACGATTACTTCAGAGAAAACATCGATACGATCCTGTTACGAGCTAAAGAGGATGTGATTGCAGAGGTTGGATTGACCTTCCTGCTTGCAGGCTTAGAAGATGACCCGGTTGTAGAGAAAACTCGACTCGCTATTCAAGCTTCTATCGATAAGACAAAAGGTATGATCCCTTCCGTCACTGGTGATTTTGACCTCAAGTATGGAGAGCACCGCAACGTACTCGCTATCATGCTACTCGATTGGCAGCAAGTGAACGAAGCACCGACTTATGAAGGTAACCCAAAAGTATTTACTAGCATCCCTTACGGGCTAGTTGAAAATCAACCGCTGAAGCACTAGCAGTAACACTTAAGTTGATTTTAGGATCCAAAAAAATCCGCAAACCTCTCAAGGTCTGCGGCTTTTTTAACTCTTACCACACCAACACTTCATTCAGACTCAGGATACGACTTTGTTCATCACTATCGTGAAATCCCCTTCTGCATAGCCTTCTATCAAAGAGACATCGTCACATAGCGTTTTACAGAAGCGATAGACACCTTGAGGGTGATAACTCATTAAAGTATTACGCGAAGGATATTGGCTTGAATTGAGAAGGTTAAAAATCACGGTTTGATTCGCCAATTCAAACATACGAGTGATCATGTTAGTCAGGTAATCCGAGTCGCGAGAGATATAATTCAATGAGCCACTGGCGATAACCACATCATGTACCTCAAGGCTCATTTGGCTCATATCACCCGACAAAAACCGACAACGCTCTTCTGTATAGCTCTGCTTCGCCTTCTTTAAAAAGCCTGCGTGTTGGTCAACGCCGGTGTAAGATTGAATGCGATAGATGCTGTCGAGCAGCTCGAACAGCTCGCCATAGCCACAACCTAAATCTAAAATACTCTTCTTTTCGAAGTCAGCCGAACGAGCAATCACTTCAAAGCGACATAATTGGCTCTCTTCGCTGGTCCACCCTAAAGCTTTAGCCTTATCGCCATTCGAGCGGTTAGCCTGCTTTCGATGATAGCAATACACTTTCCAACGATCGAGCCAGTGCATTCAAACAAATCTCACTTCAATGAACATTAGTTCGCCTCAATAAACTTAGACGTTAGAATTTGAAGAGAAGAGTCCACCGATCTTATAACCAATCGCATAACAAACCACAGCAATCGTCACAAACACCAATGCCGAGAAGAAGTACGCCACCGATGCCGCTACGCCAGTGCCCCATACGACGCTAAACACCAAACCGAGATAAGCCTCTTTCGGCCATTGAGAGATAGGAAACTGAGTACCACCAGCAATAAGATAAACCATCGCAAACAAGCCGATAAAGGCGGTGATAAGACCGATGAGAACGCGCATATTCATGGGAAGACCCTTGATTAATTGGACTTGGTTACCGTTATTCTTAATCGCAACCTAATGATATTTAATTATATCGGATAAAACAGGCTTGCTCTATTACTCTTCCGAGTGAGCCTGATACACCACAGAGCAATGAAAGTGGAGGTTTGAATCTGAATCAACTTAATCAACTTAATCAACTTAATCAACTTAATCAACAGGCACAAAAAAGCGGACACCTTCTTACGTAAACTCCGTAAGCAAGATACCCGCTTTTACTAAATTTAAGCGCTTTTATTGAATCTAACTATTTTACTGAATCTAGATTAAAGCAGGATGAAGATACCCGCTAAACATGCACTCATTAGGTTTGCTAGTGTACCAGCAGCTACCGCTTTCAAACCTAGGTTAGCGACTTCGGCGCGACGCTCTGGTGCCATAACACCGATTGAACCCAGTTGAATCGCAATCGAGCCAATGTTAGCAAAGCCACATAGAGCAAAAGTCACGATAACTTGGCTGTGTTCAGATAACAGCGCTTTGTTCTCAACGAAGTCGATGAAAGCAACAAACTCATTCATTACGATCTTCTGACCAATGTAAGAACCCGCCATTAATACTTCATCACTCGGGATACCAATCAGCCACGCTAGTGGTGAGAACAGGTAACCGAAGATAGCTTGCAGTGTAATGCCCGCAAAACCGAACGTTTCACCTAGGCTTTCTAGGCCAGTGTTGACCATCGCAATCACACTCACGAATGCAATCAACATTGTACCGACAGCAACGGCTACCTTCATACCGTTCATCGCGCCGCTTGCCAGTGCATCGATCACGTTGCTTTGGTCTGCTTTATCTAGCTCAATGTGGTCGTAGTCACTCGGCGTGCTGCGCTCAGGAACGATGATCTTCGCCATTAATAGGCTACCCGGAGCCGCCATGAAGCTTGCTGCGATAAGGTATTTAAGCTCAACACCCAATCCAGCATAACCACCAAGCACACTGCCGGCTACCGAAGCCATACCGCCCGCCATTACAGCAAACAATTCCGAACGAGTCATAGACTTTAAAAAAGGACGAATAAGAAGAGGAGACTCACCCTGAGAAAGGAAGATATTACCTGTAGCAACTAAAGATTCAGCTTTACTTGTACCCAGCAGTTTTTGCACCGCTCCGCCCAAGATTTGAATCACTTTTTGCATGACGCCTAAGTAATAAAGCGCAGAAATCAAAGCACTGAAGAAGATAATGATTGGAAGTACGCGAACCGCGAAAATGAAGCCTTCAGTAGCAAGGTCACCGAAAAGGAAAGCAATACCAGCGTCTGCAAAACCAAGCAGGCTAGAAACACCATTACTTAGGCTTGTTAACGCCAACTGTCCCCAAGGGAAATACAACACCAAGGCCGCAAAGCCGATTTGAAGTAATAGAGCACGAGAGACCGTTTTCCAGTTAATCGAAGAACGACTTTCAGATAGCAGGTACGCACAAGCAATCAGTGCAATAACACCGACAAGACCAAATAGAATATTCATAATGTGTCCTAGTAATCCTTAAAGAGTGAACATGAGCCAAACGAATGACATCAAAGGAATAGGACAAAGAACCGCAAGCAAAACGCTACGCGATGAAGGAGCTAACAGGGTTAGCGAATGTAACAACGAGTTGTTCATGTAAAAAATCACCTTATACAAGCAGTGGAACGTAGCTGGTCCGGTCCGTGGGGTCATTCACATATCCATGTGACGGCTTGTATTGGCTAAGCACCGGCTTAAAACCGGAAGAGAAGTATAAACAGTTAAGTGAGACTTTCATCACATTTTTTAACGCAAACGATCGCGCGGTCAAGGATTAAACAAAACGTATTGTTTGTCGTCGTTTTCGTGCATCAAAACTGTAAACAATCTGTAGGGAGTTGAATTTGTAATGTTAAGTCTGTAAGTGTGTGAGCGTAATCACTCAGTTAATTCTGTGTGATTCTTACTACTTTTCTGTGCTCTGCCTCATTTCCCGAGACTTCAAGATTCATCTTAAGTTTAGATGCGTATATACTTTGTGTGATCTCACCAAATAATTATCTATAAAATACCAATAGAGCTGATTAGATATAACAGCCATCGAGACTAAGAGAGGAAACACGTGAAGAAAATGGAAGCTCCGCACGACATGAACAATGGAGCTAGATTCAAAACAAATAGACACGGCTATGTGACAGTAGTTGAATATTATAATACCTATACTGTTATTGTCGCGTTTGAAAATACCGGAAATATCCGCGCTATCAGCGCGGCGAAATTACGTACAGGTCAACTTACCGATCGCTCTGTTGCGCCTGAGTCAATTATGATTGGTGAAAAGGTTGAATCGGTTAAACACGGGATATTAACCATTACTCAAGTTGAATCTGAAAATATTGTGGTACTGACCAATGCCAATAACGAAGAAATTAGAATGTTATTGCCCGCAGTACAAAAAATGAAAGATAAAACTGAAGACGTCGACAGTGAAAATGTTGCCTCGCAAAAACCTACTTCGCTTAGCCAGCTAACAAAAAGAAATAAAAAGACCAAAGACGTTAACAGCATGCTTAAGAAAATGCTTACTGACTACGGTCGATACGATTAATTCTCTGTTTTCTACAATAAAGCCTCTATAGATTTATATTCTGATATAAAAAATTAATTAAGCCCGCCTTTCTCAATAAAATACGTTGCATATTCGAGTGAAAAGTTAAATTTGATCAAAGTCTCACTCTGGATCTTTACTGCAAATTAACGAGATATCCATCACAATCTCATTTTAGCTTTGTGATGGAGATCTTATTGAAATCTCAATGTTTCCATTACTATGCTCCCACACAATAAGAGAACGCAGTTTCTCAACCCCTAAAATCCAATTGAGACAAATATTATGAAAAAGATTCTTGTAGTTTGCGGTAACGGCCTTGGTACTTCTCTAATGATGGAAATGGCAGTGAAAGAAGTCGCTAAGAAAATTGGTTTTGAAGCAGAAGTTGATCACGAAGATCTATCATCTGCAGCATCAAGCAATGCCGATATTTGGGTAGCAGCGACAGACGTTGCAAACCAACTAAAAGACGCTGGTAAAGAGAACATCATCAGCCTTAAAAATATTTTTGACAAAGCATCAATCGAAGAACAACTAAAAACTTTCATGTAAGGTCAAAATTATGCAAAACTTTTTCGAGTTCATGCTCGGCTTATTAAAAGAGCCAGCGATCATGGTAGGCTTAATTGCTTTCATTGGCCTAGTTGCTCAGAAAGCAGATATTTCTACCATTCTTAAAGGCACCATTAAAACCGTAATGGGTTTCCTAATTTTAGGTTTTGGTGCAGGTGCTCTTGTTGGCGCTCTAAATAACTTCTCAGTTGTATTTACTGAAGCATTCGGCGTAAGTGGTGTTATTCCAAATAACGAAGCAATTGTGGCACTAGCACAAGAAGCATTCGGCTACGAAATGGCACTTATTATGTTCTTTGCATTCGTTGTGAATATTTTATTGGCTCGTTTAACACCTTTAAAATATATTTTCTTAACGGGTCACCACACAATGTTCATGTCTATGCTGGTAGCAGTAATCCTGTCTACTGCGAACATTCAAGGCACGGCTCTAGTTGCGATTGGCTCGATCATTGTGGGTTCATTGATGGTTATCATGCCTGCACTTGCTCAAAAATACACAGAGAAAGTGATGGGTACCGATCAACTGGCGATGGGTCACTTCTCAACATTCTCATACTTAGTTTCTGGTTACATTGGAAGCAAGTTCGGTGACACGTCTAAATCTACAGAAGACATCAACGTACCAAAGAGCCTGATGTTCCTGCGTGATACACCTGTAGCAGTAGCAACAACAATGGCAATCTTCTTCATGTTTGCTTCTATTGTTGCTGGCGGTGACTTTGTTGAAACCGTTTCAAATGGTCAAAACTGGGTAGTGTTCACCTTCATGCAGTCTCTTGTATTTGCCGGCGGTGTTTACATCGTACTGCAAGGTGTAAAGATGCTGATTGCTGAAATCGTTCCTGCATTTAAAGGGATCTCTGACAAACTAGTACCGGGGGCAAAACCTGCTCTAGACTGCCCAATGGTATTCCCTGTAGCGCCAAACGCGGTACTTATCGGTTTCCTTTGTTCTTTCGCTGCTGGCCTACTAGCAATGGCAGTTCAAGGTGCTCTTGGCTGGACAATCATTGTAGCGGGCGTTGTTCCTCACTTCTTCGTAGGTGGTGCAGCGGGCGTTTACGGTAACGCAACTGGCGGTCTACGTGGTGCAATTCTAGGTTCATTCACGCAAGGTCTGTGTATCTCTTTCCTACCAATGCTACTACTTCCAGTACTGGGTGGCCTTGGGCTTGAAGCGACAACATTTGCTGACTTCGACTTCGGTGTGGTTGGTCTGATTCTAGGATGGATTGTTTCATGAGCCTATTCGATTTAATCGGTAACCAAGGCGTTATCATCAACTCTGAAGAGAACCTAACTGTTGATGCTGCGATTGATTTAACCTGTTCAACACTGTTAGCAAGCAAGAAAATTGAAGCAAGCTATGTTGAAGCTATCAAGCAAAAGCACAAAGACATCGGCGCGTACTATGTCCTAGCACCAAAGATTGCGATGCCTCATGCTCGTCCTGAAGATGGTGTGAACGAAGCATCACTGCAGGTAACAGTATTCAAAAAGGGTGTTGATTTAGAGTCGGAAGACAACGGTGACGTTTACCTTTCAATCACTCTGGCAGCGATGGACTCAGATAGCCATATCCATACTATTATGGCGCTATCAGAGTTGTTCCAAAATGATGATGACATTGATGCCATTATCGCAGCGGAAACAGAGCAAGAGATCATCGAGATCTTAAAGCGATACTAGTTACGCTAAAAACTGTTACTCCAGAGAAAAGCTATCAGACCGAGCCCTGCTCGGTCTTTTTTTACGCGTTTCAAATGACGATGCACCAGATGAACAAAGAGACATCCGCCAAAGAGTTTTTCAACTCAGAGCTTACTACTTAAGAGCTTTTCAACTGGGAGCTTCTCAACTAAAAGCATCTCAACTCAATAGTCGACAGACAAGAGCCCCTGGCTCCCTTAATGCATCCACGTTATAGCTAAGTACACGTCCGGCAGACGGCGCATGATAACGACGACATTCATTACCAAAAGCGTCGTATTGAATCGCCAAAAGATCATCTTGCTCTACGCTTTGTAAAAGCTCGACCTGAGGCAACACAAAGCCACCAATATCAGCGCGGATAGACACCACATTATTGCCCTCTATCCAATCTATACTCGGCAGTGGCTTTTTGTCTCGTAAACCTTCAGCATCAAGTATCTCGTAGTAAGAAAGAATATTAAAAACACCATCTACGGCTCGTTGAATCATGTCAGGTTGAGTAAATTTCCCCATCCCAACTTCCACGGTAATGCTCGGAATTCCACTTCGATTCCAGACCGTTTCAAGAATACCCGGATCGCCGGGATCATTAAGAACACAATCGGGCTGCATTAACCTCGCCATCTCCAAACATTGCTCTACTCGGTAATCAGCAAACACATAAAGTGGATACACGGCACCACGAGTTTGGGTATGCAGATCAACAGCAAATGTCGCGTTGTGTTTGAGTAAGCGATCCCACAGAGATGCGACGAATCGCTCCGCGGCTAAGCCGTGTGCATCCCCCGGAAAGAGTCGATTAAGGTTGGCAGGGCAAGAGCCCGGATCCGAAGAGATAAAATCGCGGCTGTGGTTAAGCAAGCCAGACAAATTCACAGTTGGTACAACTGTCACCGTGCCTTTTAATGTTTTGCCTACTAAATCTCGGATAATTTGCTGAGCAGCCAACACACCGTTTAGCTCATCACCGTGAATCCCGGCAGTGATCATCAACTTCGGGCCGTCTTGACTGCCTTTGAAAACAGAAACAGGCATGTTTTTAGGTTGTCCTAACCCATCACTGGTTACTTGAAACCAAAACTGATGCTCTCCAATCGGTAAGTCTTCAACATTTAAGGCGCCAATAACCTGCCTACCTTGTAAAACATCGCCTAAGTACTCTGTTTTCATCCAACGTCTCCATCTTGTTGAGCAAAATTTATTCTTTTCTAAGTTTTGGCATCATAGAGGATATCTTAATCAGTACAAACAGTTAATAAGATGAAGAAGCTCTAACCTCACCATAAGGTTCACCCATATCATTATCACCTCGCCCAAATAGAAACTTGAAAAAGTAACCGAATAAGGAAATATGAGTTGTATATCCATTCACAAACCACTCAGTTTCCTGAAATAAAAGTGCAATAAAATCAACACTTAAAAAGTTCCCTATTCACGAAAATGTAATTTTACAGAAATGAAAGCTTAATTTAGCTGCTCTAGATTAGTTTCATATCGAAACGGAGAGCGCATTGCTCACGGATTTTAAAATACAAGGTAAGTGATTATGAAAAAGGCAGTTCTAGCTTCTGCAGTGGTAGCGGCACTAGTTTCAGGTTCATCGTTAGCAGCAACGGTTTACAGCTCTGATGGTACAGAACTTAAAATTGGCGGTCGTGCAGAATTCCGTGGTGATTTCATTGGTTCTGGTGGTGCTGAAGTTGAAGGTTCAATGAAAGATAAAACTCGTTTCCGTTTAAACCTTGGTGGTAAAACAGAACTTACAGATACTGCAACGGCATTCGGTTTCTACGAAGCAGAGCAAGACACAGGTTCTGATAAGTTTGAAAACCGTTACATGTACGCAGGTGTTGATTTTGACGGCCAAGCCGTTTCTGTCGGTCGCCAAGATATGGCTTCAGTTATCGTATCTGACTTTACGGATATCACTGAGTTTTCTGGTGTGCAGCAAGCATTCGGTGCAGCTTCTGATAAAGAAGATGGTGTATTTGCATACCGTGGCGGCTTTGATGCCCTGCAACTAGAAGCCACTTACCAAACCAACAGCAAAAAAGACTCTGACGGCTACGGCATTTCTGGTGTTTACTCACTGCCAATGGGCTTAGATCTTGGCCTAGCCTACTCAGGTGAAGACCTAGGGGAAAATAAAGGTAGCGCAGACCAAATCCTTGCCGGCCTAGCGTATTCTCTAGACAACCTGTACTTAGCAGCGACTTATTCAACAGGCGACCTAGATGATAAAGCGACAGGTACCGATGCTAAGTCATTCACTGCTATGGAGTTTGCAGCGCAATACAAATTCACCAAGCAAGTATCTGCTGCAGTCGTATATACTTACCAGGAAGATGAAATCAACAGCGGAGCAAAAGTAGACGCTGTCGACGGTATTGAATTAGCCGGTTACTACAAACTAAACAGCAATTTCCGCACATACCTTTCTTACTACGTTAACGGTTTAGACGAAGTTAAAAATGCAAAAGGTATCGTGACAGCTGGTGAAGACACACTTCGCCTAGGTGTCCGCTACGATTTCTAATCTAAATCGACTTTAGATAGAGACTAGAAAGGTTGGGCGGTTGCTCAACCTTTTTCATATTCAAATATTCTGACCAACTTCATCAATGCTTTTTCTGGTTAAGTGGTGCTAAATCCGTATCATAGGTGAACCACATCAAATAATTAGAAGCATCATGTCACAACACCATCCGATCCAAGGCGCTAGCTGGATGCTAACCGCAGGCCTAGCCTTTGCCGTTATTAATAGCCTAACTCAAGTCGCTAGCATTCATTTCGGACTTACTTCTACCACCGTTGCCGTCATTCAATACGCCATCGCGTTGTTCGCTATTCTTCCTTATCTGAAAACGCTGGGCATTCGCCGCGCGCTAAAAACCGACAACCTAAAGTTGCACGTATTCCGTGTCTTCTTGTCTGTTATTGGTATTCAACTTTGGATATGGGCATTGGCTTACCCAGTACCTATTTGGCAAGGCATTGCCCTTCTCATGACGTCGCCATTGTTTGCAACCATAGGCTCAGGACTTTTCCTCAAAGAGAAAGTTGGGGCTGCTCGCTGGGGCGCGACCTTAGCCGGCTTCGCTGGTGCTATGGTGATTCTAAAGCCGTGGGCAGAAGACTTTAACTGGGCAACACTGTTACCGGTTGGCGCAGCTTTCTTCTGGGCATGCTACTCACTCATGGTGAAAAAACTCTCTTCGCAAGACAGTCCTTCAACCATGGTGGTGTACTTGCTGCTATTGATCACACCATTTAACATCCTGCTTGCCGCGCCAGATTGGCAGACTCCAAGCGGCGGTACAATTTGGGCTATCTTGATTGTTATCGGTGTTATGACGGCACTCGCTCAATGGGCAATTGTAAAAGCCTACTCAGTTGCTGATGCTTCGTTTGTGCAACCTTTTGACCACGCGAAATTACCGTTAAATGTTCTAGCGGGTTGGATTGTATTTAGTTGGGTTCCACCGGGTCGTTTATGGCTAGGGGCTGCTATTATTATTGCGTCAGTTGCATTTATTACCCATTGGGAAACGAAAAAACCGGCGAAAATAAAGAAAGTTTAGGATCGATGAAATAAATAGTTCGACTGTCCGTTCTATATGGATAAGAGAATTCAAACGAGGCCGTAAGCATGAAGAAACCAGTCAAGATTACACTATACCGTTGGGCAGGCAACTGGGGTCCATTTAAAGTTAACATCCCATGTGGAGAATGCACCCTTACCAAAGACATTCTTAAGGATACTTTTGAGAATGAGTTATCAGATGTCGATGTTGAACTGGAAGTGAAAGATTGGTTATCTCACTGGTGGGAGCCGCTAAAACTGGGTTCTTGGCATGCTCCTATCCTTGTTGTTGAAGGCAAGGTAGTCAGCCAAGGTGAAGCGCTTAATCGCGGTGTTTTGGTTCAATCTGTAATTAAAGAATGGACCAAACGAGACAGCCTAAAAGGCAACATTGTTTACGGAAAAGCGACCTGCCCATTCTGCGTTAAGGCCAAGAAAATGCTTGATGAAGCGGGTGTTGAATACCAATACCACGATGTCGTAAAAGACAGCGCAGCTTTGTATCGTATGATTCCAGAGGTAAAAGCGCACATTGGTGAGAAAACACCAGTAACAGTTCCTCAGATTTGGCTTGATGGTAAATACATTGGTGGAGCTGACAACTTAGAAGCGTGGATGAAAGAGAACGGTTTAGATACCATCCCGAATAATGTTGTCGACCTATCCAACCAATCGACAGGCTGAATTCAGTAACAGTCATTAGTCAGAAGCTTTATCAGTGTTTTTTGTGTCCATCCACAACAAAACGAGCGATGACCTTCATTAATCGCTAAAACGCAAAAGGCCTTAAACTGAACTAATCCCAATAGTTGGACACCAGTAAGTTTAAGGCCTTTTTAAAATCCGTTTTTGAAAATGCTTATTTCGCCATTTTCTTCATCATTCGCTTAATGAATGATGCTTTTTTTGGCTTTGGCTTGCCATACAACGCTTCGTGCATCATGTTTTTTGCTACCATTTGACCAAGGTATGCGTGGCCTAGTTCGTAATTCATGCTTATCTCCGCACATAATCGATTTTCTTATGCGCGGATTCTACACTTAAAGCGCTTAAAAACAAGATCTAAATCACACTCTCAATGTAATCTCACCATTGAGTTACAATTAAAATTTTCATTTAAACATCCATAAAAAAAGCAGCTCAAGAGAGCTGCTTTAAAAATAGTTTTTTAGAAACCTAATTGCTTAGAAATCAACTTACATGAAAAAATAGCCTATAAAACAAACAGTCAAGAAAACTAGCTACGCTTTGGCTGTCTGTAAGTTTTGCCTGCAATTTGGTATGTGTCTTTTTGCTTTAATTCGAACATAGTTTCAAAGAACCAAGCTGCAAATTTGATTAAGTCATCGCCTTCATTCATCACATGTTCGATGTACTCTTGATCTTCGCCTTGTTCATTTTCTTGAAGCGTCACGTGGTAAATACGCTTTTCGCCTTCAACTTCAGCTAGCGCAAATTGACCTGTTAGTGATCCAGCAGCCTCAGCGACTTCTGTATCCTCATTGGATTTCAATAACTCAAGTGCTTGAGGCAAGCCATCTAGTGCGCAGATAGCTTTTACCAGTACTTCAAATTCATTTTGCTGCATGTTTATTACCTATTAAATGGACGCTGGTATTGTAGAAAACCATCCATACAAATACAACGTATTAACGACTGTATGCTGAACTATAGCGAGCTAGCTGTTTAACTGGTCTGTACTTCAGCTGCTTAACTGTACTCAACTTCGGTAGCTGTGGCTTTCTTATTCATTCTCGTTGAAGACCAAAGTACTGTAGCCATACAAGCGCCAATAATCAGATAAAACACGCCGAGCTGTAGGTGAGTCGTCACCCAACTCTCGACTAGATATCCACCAAGTAAGCCCGCCAAACACATCTGAATTGAACCTGACAGTGCCGACACCGCGCCCGCTTTCTTCTTATGAGGTTCTAATAGCATACTGATCGATAGAGGGAAGGAGATACCTTGAGCGATAGCTAACCACGTAAATGCCCACACTAAGTTAAAGATGGATAACTCATGAGTAAGTAACCAAGTCCCTGAAGCTAAAATGATCAAAATCGCAAGACTCATCAATTGTGGTGTACTAAACCTACGATTGAGCAAGTTCAAAGCCACGCTACCAATCAGTAAGCCAGCCGAAGGGACTATCATCAACGATCCGTATTCAGCGGCTGTCAGCCCCAATTGCTCTTGCATTAAGAATGGAAACAGTGATAGCGACACCAAACTCGCCATGTAACTCATCCAATTATAACTGGCACTGGTCAACACTTGGCGATTCGTCAACAAACGGCCATAGTTCTTGACCACTTGACTGACTTCAAAGCGGCTCTTCCCGTATGGCAAAGTTTCATGAAGAACAAAGTAGCCGAGAGTGAATATCGCCAGTAAATACACAAGAACAAACAGGAACACCGCCTGCCAACCGAGGTGGAATGAGATCCAACCACCAAACACGGGCGCAATAATCGGCATGATCGAAGCGGTAACCGAAATATAAGACAGCGCTTTGGTCAGTTGAAGGCCATCATAGCTGTCGCGCAGCACACTTCGCCCAAGAACCGAGGCACTCCCCGCCCCTAGACCTTGCAACAAGCGACCAACCTCTAACGCCGTCATGTTGTCGGAAAAAACAACACAAACAACAGTACCAATCAAATAAACACCCTGACCTAACAAGAAGATAGGTCTTCTCCCCACGGCATCGGACATCGGCCCGTAAAATAGCTGAGACAAGCCAAAACCCACAAGAAACAGCGTAACGAGCAGCTGTACATCTACCTGAGTCACACTTAAGTCTGAAGCAATTAGCGGCAATGATGGTAAATAGATACTCACCCCCACCTGTCCTGTAGCAATGATCATCATTGCTAAGAGTAACGGCGTTTTTTTAAAGGTCGATTGGCTCAAAAAATTCCCTATTCGTTTGATATTTGTTCATTAGATGAGTTTACATTCAAAACCAATAATTGATAATTAGCTAAATTGGAATTTAATTAAGTCCCAACAGGAAATAGTATGGATTGGATTCTTAACGTAAAAAGTTATGTAAAAGTGGTGGAAGAAGGCAGCTTCAATGGCGCAGCGCGTAAACTCAATACCACCAGCTCAGCGATCAGCAAAAGAGTGAACTGGTTAGAAGAACGTATTGGCACTCAACTATTAAAGCGCACCACGCGCTCAATCAGCCAAACCGAAGCGGGGGCTCTCTTTTATCTGCGAGCCAAGGATCAGCTCGATAATTGGCAATCGATTATTGATGAAACCCGATCGGTTAACCAAACGCCTGCGGGCCTGCTAAAGATTGGCGCAACCATTGCTGTTGGTTCTAAGTTTCTCGTGCAATACATGGACGACTTCTTAGAAAAGTATCCAGACATTAAAGTACAGCTTATCACCACCACGCCAGGTCAATTACCTGAGCTTGGCTTGGACCTGGTGATCAGTCGTGAACTGGAACAACTCAACTCGTTAAGCTTCAAGAAAACACCACTGTTTGAACACAAAGCCAGCTTTTACGCCGCACCAAGTTACTTGGCTAAACATGGTTATCCCATCAACGAGCAAGATTTAGAACAACACAACTCCTTAATATGGGGAGAGCGCCCTACCCGTGAAGTCACACTCACCAAAGGGCAGCGCATCACTTTGAACGGTAACTTTGCGACCACCAACCCTGAGGCTTTGTTTCATGCCGCCAAGCGAGGAATGGGCGTACTGTTAACCATCAAAGCAATGATCAAAGAGGATCTTAAACAAGGGACACTGGTTCCAGTATTACCAAATATAACAGCCGACGAAGTGATGGTTTACGCGTACTACCCTAAGCTTGACTACTCACATACACGAACCAAGCTATTTTTAGACCACCTAAAAGATAGGCTAGACAAAGAAAGAAATAGTCAAATTTTGTGAAATATATCGCACTAAATTTGAAAAATCACACAACACGACCAATAATAAACTAGACGCATATCAAGATTATTAATGCAAGTTGCATTGTTAATACTTAAGACAGCGCTGCTACAAGATCGTATACACAAGATCATACACATACAGCTTACACACGATTCTGGTTGGCTACGGATGGTGACTATGACTCAACATACACGCAATAGCATGATAGACACAGAGCACATTGGGCGCTTACTCAAATTGGAAGGTATCGACCTTTTAGAGTCTGCCGTGCTTACTTTGCATCAAACCTTCGGTACTCAATACACCAGTATCATTGAGAAAAAGCACTTCCCCGATCAAATGGTGCCTTTGGTAATTGCCCATTCTGACCATGTACTGCATGACAAAATAAACGCACGCCATGGTCACATATACCAACAAGCCGTCAATCAAAAACACCCAGATTGCTCCTTTGCTCAGTATATCGTTCAGTCACTCCCAACATCGGCATTTAGGCAGGAAATCACCTCACAAAACTCAATCGCTATCCCAGCTCGCAGTCAAAGTGGCGAAGTCATGGGTGTGCTTTTCTCAACCTTTAGTTCGCCTCTGAGTACAGTTCAGCAACAAGACGTGATAAAACACCACCAGTTGTTCGCAGATATCGTCATTCACACCTTGCGTGAAATGTGGTTCAACGACCGTTCTGAGCAGCTGGTTAATCAACTCAGCTACGAAGTATCACACGATAGTCTAACTGGGCTATTAAACCGTAGCTGCTTATCAGACACCTTGGAATCGATCACTCAGCAGAGTGTCACTCCCTTCACGCTCGCTCTGCTCGACATCAATAGCTTCAAAGCCATTAATGATATGCACGGTAATTATATTGGCGATAAGGTGCTTCAGTTCGTTGCAGAGACCTTGCGCCGAACCTTACCCGACAACAACCTGACGTTCCGGACGGGTGGCAATGAGTTCGCATTCATTACCTATCATTCAGACCCAATAGCGGTTTGCGAACAAATTCTGGATAAGATAAAGCAAGGTTACACTAGTATTGATATCAAAATCGATTTCGACGTCAGCATCGGCATTGCCCGGTCAGATGGAGATAATAAAGACGTAGAACAAATCATCTTCAACACCAGTTTGGCACTAAAAGAGTGCCAGCATAGTCAAGATACATACATTCAATGTTACGACACTCACCTAAGGGTTCGTTACCAAAGGAAAACCGAGTTAATCGCCGCCTTACGAAGTGAGCTTGACAGCCCCATACCAGACAGTCAGGCACCTAATGACAATGGAATGTACGTGGTTGTACAACCAATCGTTGATCACATTGATACACGATGGGATTACTTCGAGGTGTTAACTCGTTGGAAAACCACAAGACATGGCGACATCTCGCCAGTGGAGTTCATTCAGGTAGCGGAAGAGTCGGGGTTGATCGTGGAACTGGGTGAACGGATCATCGAATTGGTATGCCGCGCTAAAACAATATTGGAGCGAGGCTTAGGCTACAAAGTTAAGCTTGGAATAAACTGCTCCGCTCACGAGCTTACCGATTCTAAGCGTTATATTTCCTATCTCACTCGAACGATTGAACAGCATCACTTTAAAGCAAACGAATTTGTCATTGAGCTAACCGAAACCGTTCTGTTATCTCCAACTCAAGAAACAAAGTCAGCACTCGACTTTCTAAGGGGACAAGGGTTCACGATCGCTCTAGATGATTTCGGTACTGGTTACTCAAGCTTAAATTACATTCATAGCTACCCTATCGATTGTATTAAGATTGATGCCACCTTTATTCGAAACTTGCTGACAAACTCAACATCCGAAAGTGTTGTGTGGTTGATTGTTCAACTGGCACACAGACTCAATGTGTCATTGGTTGCGGAAGGCGTAGAGAAGCGTGAGCAATTAGAAAAGCTGCACGCAATGGGGTGTGACAAAATTCAAGGATACCTCTACTCTCCACCTATGCGACCAGAAGCTATCGTTAGCTACGTCACTCACTCAGAACCTCTAGCCTAAACGCCGTTTACTACCTCAACCTAAAATCAAAAAGCCGCGAGCGTATCACTAAACATTTAAGTATTTAGTTCTGCACTCACGGCTTTAAAGGCTACATCATTACCCGCAACCATCTAGCTAACGGTTACCTTGACGGCATACAGTCAGCTATTAGCTATTAACTATTATTCGATTGTGTTTCTAAAGCTTTCTTTAATAGCTTGTCGGCTTCATCTCTAGCGGCTACGAATGTCGCTTTTTCCTTTTTAGGTACGGAATCGGCCATCGGAATATTTGCTTTCATTGCATTGACAGGACGACCACGTTCGATCAATTCGTAATGTAAGTGTGCCCCCGTCACTCGACCCGTTTTACCTGATAAGCCAATACGCTGACCACGAGATACCGTTTGTCCTTTACGAACGAGGATCTTACTCAAGTGTAGGTAGCGTGTTTTGTATGTGCTGCCATGCTGAATCACCACATAGTTACCAGCATATGGGTGCTTACGAGTCATGATCACTTTACCATCACCTGTTGCTTGAACGGGTGTGCCAATTGGCGTCGCGAAATCTGTGCCGTTATGCGGAGAGACTCGCCCAGTCACAGGGTGTAAACGCTTAGGATTAAACTGAGAACTTTGACGCCAGCCACTGCTCACAGGGTAACGTTGGAAAGCGCGTTGTAAGCTATCACCATTGGCATCGTAATATTGCCCGTCAGTGTGTAAGTACGCTGAAACAACACGGTTACGGTTCATGATCTTGATGGCTTCTATTTCACGTTTCCCGGTTGCGACACCATCAACGAATTGCGCTTTTTGAAGCACTTCAAACTGATCACCCGCACGTAAGTCTCGGCTGAAATTCAGCTTATCTTTGAGAAGAGTCACAATATGGTCAATCTCAATACTGTTCAGGCCAACTTTGTTCGCTGACATAGAGAAACTGCCATGGATATCGCCCACTAAAGGCTTTTGCTTCCATTCACCCGGAATAGAAATGTCTTCGAATTCGTAGCTGCCGTCATCAAGCAGTCGATAAACCACTTTGTCCGCGACACTAAATTGAAGTTCCATTTTTGAAAGGTTGCCCGTCGCTTCGTCACGCCAAAAACGTAATGTATTACCCGGACGAAGCGTGTCTAACGCAAGGAAGTTCAAATCGGTTTCCATCACGCTCATCATCGAGTTATAAGAAAACCCAAGCTGAGTGAAGATGCTACTTAAGTTATCGCCTGATTGAATTTGATATTCAAACGTCGGTGGCTCAATAACGGTAGCAGAAGGAGGTGACAGAATTGACTCAATAACGGTTGAGTCTGGCAAATCAAGATCGATCGTTTTCGTCAGATTTGATTGTGAATATTGCAAAGCAACACTAATCGCTGCAATAAGTGGCAGTCCTAAAATTGCTGCTTTTTTTACAGGTGAAAGCTCAGCAAACGGAGAGGAAAATATTTTTGAATACACGGTAAACAGGTCTTTCTACGATATAAAAGCACAGGATATGCTTTTCAGGCGTATAAATCATCATTGCATTGTCATAATATGATGTGAATCTGCGCAATCTAAGCTAAGTCATTGAGTTACCGTTAATGAAATAGGCACAACTCAACGATCCACGAACCACGAACCACGA
>NZ_JBFRQW010000002.1:297880-305988 GCF_041472735.1 Vibrio sp. 10N.261.46.E11 | reverse complement strand
GAACCACGAACCACGAACCAACGATTTAGACATTAAAAAGCAGAAACATCTAGTTCCTGCTTTTTAATTCATACTATTTCAATTAAGTCGTGCTATTTCAATTAAACGTTAACTGTCGATACCAAGCAATTATCTTCACCAAATTCATTCGGGATATAACGATCAGCATTAGCATCGTTCACCCATTGTTGATCATCAACTAAGTAGCGAAATTGAAACTCGCCATCTTTCGGAAGACGAGTTTTAAACTTGTAAACCTTCCCTTTCGCCAGTTTTTTCATTGGCGTCGCTTTCCAATCCAGAAAGTCAGCAACGATTGATACAGAATTAGCTTCTTGAGCTTCTAGCTCGAAAGTCACTTCAACTTCATCTTTCGTCTTAAAAAAACGTTTATTAATCATTCGCAAGCTCCATTTGTAAAGTAAGCAGACACAAAGCTAAGTGTGTCTAAATTTCATTCATCTACTTAAGATAATATGTAATTTAGCTCACATAAACAACAGTTCCTTGCTCTAACAAAAACGTCATTGCTCATCAATTGATTGCGTATTGAAAGAAAAACTCATTAACACCTTTTCAGATTGCAATTCTGGAAAAGATTGTTCCGCAGAATGTCGAGTAAAGCCGATAAAACCTTCCCCAGAGAGTTTGCTTTGTGAATCGAGCAGCTGAGTAATCTCTAAAGTTTGGATTCTCACACGGTCACCAAGAAAGAATTGGTCAACTAACACGACGCGGCTTCGATGCTGGTCATGTTTAAACAGGCCAAGATAATAGAAAACGCCACTGCCTTGGTTAGATACCCACATAGGTGCAACAAAGAAACTCGCCTTGCCTAACGTGACACTTGAAAGGTTGTTGGTGTCTACGGTGACCACACCACGCTCAACACCGGAGTCATACCGCCCAAACGCGATTGATCTTGGTCCATCGACTTCATTAATAAAGGCGTACGCGTTGGTTTCAGGAACTTTGATTGTCCATGGGTTAGTCGTCTTCAAATCAAAAACGGTTTCAACAACAGGGTCATAACTGACTTGAGAAGAAGGAAACTTCGCCAAGATCTCTTCGTCACTTAAGCTAAAGCGATAAATACCCGCCAGTATCACCACAACCAGCATGATAATAGGAATCAGTAAAATCAGAGGTATAGGTAAGATTTTCTTTTTCATGAGCAATTATATTCTTTTGTTTTCATCCAGTTGTGCAGACCATAAAGGGCTTTAGTATAATTATCAATACAGGGTTAACCAGAAGTGGAGCACGGATGGATATCAATCATATTAAAGAGAAGAATATCAGAAGTTGCGAATGCCGCTGTGGAGCCGTCAATTTAGTCTGCAGAGGCGAGCCTCAACGCACCTCCATATGCCATTGTTATGAATGTCAGAAGCGCACCGGAAGTGTGTTCGGGGTTCAGGCTCGATTTCCCATAGAACAAGTGACACTCAACGGAGAGGTCACCTCCTTTTCACGTATCAGTGACACGGGCAATGAAGTCACCTACCAGTTTTGCCCTAAATGTGGCACTACCATGCTATTGCAGTCGGTTGCCGCCGCCGATTTTTATGTCGTCCCGCTCGGACTATTTAAAGAGCAAGACTTTCCGCAACCAAGCTTTTCAGTCTACGAAGAACGCAAACACGGATGGGTCAAATTTGACCACCAGATGAGTCACTACAACTAGCCTGTTACTGACCATTTTCTCTATAAAGCAACAGTATTGGAACAAACTGCAAGACTGTTGCCTAAGATCAAATATCAACGTTCTACAACGCTAGCGTATCTTTTCGCTAGCGTTATAATCTGCTCCTCTTTTTAACCCAGGGTGAACCACATGATTTCTAAACTACCTCGCTGGGTTGAATACGGCGCCTTACTGTTAGCGGGCCTTGCTGGCAGCGTTAATGCTATTGGTTTACTCGGCTTCCAACATCAAGCTATCTCCCATATTTCAGGCACCATGTCTTTACTTGGCAGCAGCCTGCTCACGCCGACTTCAACTTCTATGCACCTCCTGCTAATCATTATGAGCTTTATGCTAGGTGCCGCGTTCAGCGGATTCTTTATCGAAAATCAAGCATTGAAGTTAGGACGCCGTTACGGTGTTGCGCTATGTATTGAGGGTGGATTGCTGTTCTTGGCGCTTTGGGCACTGTTACAAGGCTACACTTCAGGCCAGTATTTCGCTTCAGCCGCGTGTGGGTTGCAGAACGCAATGATCACCACCTATAGCGGGGCGATCATTCGCACCACACACATGAGCGGGATCATCACAGACCTTGGGATCATGATTGGCGCACGCTTAAAGGGGATGCCTTTTGACCGCCGTAAAGCCAAACTTCTTATGTTCATCGTTGTTGGCTTTCTGTTTGGTGGTTTAAGTGGTGCTTGCCTGTTCCAGCGCTTTGAAATTTTGGCACTGGCTTTCCCTGCCTCTTTCGCGTTCATTGTCGCGTTTAGCTACTGGCTCTACCTAACTTATCGAACTGAAGCCTCAGTAAATTTATAAACGCCTAGTAATAACCATGAGAATATGTAACATCTGCAACACTTTATTCTAAACTCATAATTTGTTGCAGAATAACCTGCGTGAATATTTAGCGATATTTGATGAATAGTATTGCAAGTGATATTAATACTCGGTAATCTTGCACCCAATGAGAAAATACGGATGTTTAGAGAATAAAAATGCCAAGGATGTGGCTTTTTTACATGTAGAAATACGAGAATAATTAACATGTCTAACAACACGAATACTGCTCAACCAGAGAAATCTAAAGGCAGTTTCTGGGTTTTCTTAATCCCATCTATGATTGGTTTGTTCCTCTTCATGGCGCCAATTAGCTACCAAGGTGATCTCACAATCCCTGTCGCTATTCTAGCCAAATCAATTCAAGCGGTTTTCGGTGAGTCTCTAGTTGCTATTATCACTGCAATCGTTGCCTTCATGTCTGTAGCTTCCGTGTTAAGCACCATTTTCAAACCTACATTCATTACATCGAATTCATTTCTAAACGGCCTTTTCAACCCATCTCCACTATGGTTGTTGGTTCGTATTATCGGTGGTGCTGCAGCATTCATGGCTTTCTTCCAAGTTGGCCCTGAGTTTATCTGGGAAGAAAACACCGGTGGTCTCGTGTTAGAGGGCCTATTGCCGACTCTATTTTCAGTATTCATCTTTGCCGGTTTACTATTACCACTTCTACTTAACTTCGGTTTGTTAGAACTGTTTGGCACCTTACTAAGTAAAGTGATGCGTCCAATCTTCAACCTGCCGGGTCGTAGTGCTATCGATTGTATGGCTTCTTGGTTAGGTGACGGCAGCGTTGGTATCCTGCTTACAAGCAAACAGTACGAGAAGAAATTCTACACTCAACGTGAAGCCGCTGTTGTTGGTACGACTTTCTCAGCAGTATCTATCACGTTCAGCCTTGTAGTGATTGCTCAAGTAGAACTAGAGCACCTATTCCTACCTTTCTACGCAGCAATCTGCTTAGCAGGTATTGTGGCCGCGGTAATCATCCCTCGCCTTCCTCCACTGAGCATGAAGAAAGACACCTTCATTGATGGTACAAAGCCTCACAAAGATGCTGATGCAATCCCAGCGGGTCACTCGACTTTCTCTTGGGGTCTTGAACTCGCGGTAAATAAGGCATCACAAGTGAAGTCTGCTAAGTCTGTATTTGGTGAAGGCATTCGTAACGCAGTCGACATGGTATTCGGCGTTCTTCCTGTTGTAATGGGGCTAGGTACAATGGCATTGGTGATTGCAGAATACACCTCTGTGTTCTCATTCCTAGGTCAGCCTTTCATTCCATTCCTTGAGCTACTTGGAGTACCTGAAGCGGTTGCAGCATCTGAAACCATTGTTGTTGGTTTTGCGGATATGTTCATCCCAGCGATCCTTGCCGCTTCTATCGACAACGAGATGACTCGCTTTGTTATTGCAGCAATGTCGGTAACTCAGCTGATTTACATGTCTGAAGTAGGCGCTCTACTTCTAGGCAGTAAGATTCCAGTGAACATCTTAGAACTGTTTATTATCTTTATTCTACGTACCTTAATTACGCTTCCAGTTATCGCAGGTGTAGCGCATCTAATATTTTAAATTAGATGTAGCAAGTTAAAGCGTTAATATAATGAAACCTCACTTTTGTGAGGTTTTTTATTTCTGCTATTTATATTCACATTCCCTTCACAATATATTTATTATATTGACTGAGCATATCATTTAATTTCATATCTATTACTTCTCTCCTTTAACCTTGATAACAAACAATGCGCATACCAGTCTAATAAACACTCAACGAAACTGAGCGTGACGTTGCTTAGCGAAGCTCTCAAGTCATTGGCCCAAATAGCAAAAGTAGCAAGTATGTAATTATCTGAATTTTCCGTTGTGCGGGTTGTTGTATTTTTGTAGTCTATTTGGTGAAATTACATTCAAGTAAATTCCAACCCTGTCGATATATATAATTACAAAAACACGATTAACTTTAGTTTTCGCAAAGCTTGTGAGAAGAGGAAAACACAATGAAATTTAGCCATAAGGTGGTTGCTGCATCATCAGCCTTGCTATTAGTGACAGTATCATTGCTTTCAATACAGCAACTTTACACCGTAAAAAGTGCTGTAGAGAACCACGTCAATGCAAGCCTGAAAGAAATGGTTTCTGGTATTAAGAACACCGTTGTATCAGAGATGAATGCAAAAAAAGCATTAGCTCAGTCGACGACTGAAGTCATTGAAATCAACCCTCAAGATCGTACCTACGTTCAAAACATCCTAGAAAAGCCAAAACTTAAAAGCAGCTTCCTCGCGGTTGGTTTTGGCTATGACGCAAACGGTTTCGTTATTGAAAATGATGATGGTTGGGAAGCTGGCCCGGATTACGATCCACGAATTCGCCCTTGGTTCATTGATGCTAAGTCCAAAAACAGTTTAGTTGTTACCGACCCTTATGTGGACGTATCAAGCAAGAAAGTCATCATTTCAATTGGTACGCCAGTGCAAGAAAACGGCCGCTTCACTGCGGGTATGTTCTACGACCTAGAGCTGACGAACCTTGCGACCTTGGTAAACCAAGTGAATTTGTTTGACGCGGGTTACTTATTCCTAGTCACTGCCGACGGTACAACGATTGCTCACCCTAATGCGAAAAACAATGGCGAAACACTATCAAGCTACCTGCCACAAGCGACCATTCGTGAAGGCTCTCAACAAATTGAAGTCGACGGCAAAAAGTTCCTAGTGAACTTCACTCACATCCCAAGTGAAGATTGGTACATTGGCGCAATACTTGATGAAGAAATCGCATTCCAAACGGTTCAAGATCTGAAAAACAGCTCGATAATCTACTCTTTAATTGCGGTTATTCTCAGCATAATTGCTTTAACCGTCCTTATTCGTGTGTTAATGCGCCCTCTTGAGACGCTTAACCAAGCAATTCAAGATGTTGCAAGTGGACAAGGTGACTTAACTAAACGTCTAGATACCAACACTGATAAAGAGTTCTCTGACCTTGCGAAAGGCTTTAACACCTTTACCGAAAACCTGCAAAATCAGATCATTCAATCGAAAGCAATTGGTGTTGAAATTAAGCGTGGTACTGAAATTACGGTTCAAGGCGCCGGCGAATCAGCAAACGCGATGAATACCCAGCTACAAGAGCTTGAACAGTTGGCAACCGCAATGAACGAGATGGCCGTTACCGCAACGGAAGTCGCAAACAACGCTCAAGGCGCAGCTGCTGCCGCTCGTGAAGCTGACGATGCGACACTAGAAGGTACTTCTGTCGTAAGTGACACGACTCAAGCGATTGATAACCTTTCAGCGCGTATCGACCAAGCCGTTGCAGAAGTACAAGTACTTGAATCAGCAACAGCAAATATCGAGACGATTCTTAAAGTAATCAACGATATCGCAGACCAAACCAACCTACTGGCATTGAACGCAGCGATTGAAGCGGCACGTGCAGGCGAGTCGGGGCGTGGTTTCGCCGTCGTAGCTGACGAAGTTCGTACTCTGGCGCAACGTACTCAAGAGTCGACCACTGAAATCCGCAACATGATTGAGCAACTCCAAGCGGGTGCAAGCTCTGTATCTAACGCGATGAACCAAAGTAAAGACACAGCGACTGACGCCGTTGAACGCGCTCAGCAAGCAAACTCTTCACTTGACCGCATTCGCGACGCGATTCAGCGTATCTCTGATATGAATATTCAGATTGCTTCAGCAGCTGAAGAGCAGAGCTTGGTAGCGGAAGAAATCAACAACAACACGGTTAAGATCAAAGACCTTTCAACACAGGTATCGAACGCAGCTCAAGACGCAAACACAGCAATGCAAGTTCAAACTGACAATGTTCGCCAACAAGACGAGCTATTGAACAAGTTTACGGTTTAATCGCCTTACCGTTTAACGAACACTCTGTTTAACTAACACCCTGTTTAGTAAGCAATAAACAGCTTTAAATAAAAAACCCCGCTTACTGGTAAACAGTAAACGGGGTTTTCTTTGCAAAATGTGCTTTCTAACTCGTAACAGGCTCGAGCTAGTTGGTAGTCAGCATCCTGCACTGGTTGGATTCCACCTTAATGGTTAAATCCTTGCCAACACATTCGAACACTTCACCAGACAACAGATCCGTCACAGCGCCAGTCCAATTTAATGAGGCCGTCTTGCTTCGTTTCGATTTGTTAATCACCACAATGCCTTTGTCGCCGCGTACAAACACCAACAAGTCATCATTGGCTTCAACCACCCGCATCGCTTCACCATGAACATGGTTATGGAATTGAATCATGTTTTTCATATAAGACGCTTGCCAGTCGTTAAGCCAACGAGGTTGACCGCTCTTGTCCAGAATACCGCTGGTGCTGAGTTCACTGTAAACAAGCGGCACACCGCCATCTCGTCCAAGAATAAAGGCATGAGCCAATCGCTCGTCGACTTCATCCATCACATGTTCCAAAAACACCTCATTGTTTGGGATATCATGAGTGACAGCAAAAGTGATCGCTCGCATGTTCGACAGAGCTTGACCAAAACAGTAAGGGTTGATCAGAGATTTAAAGCTGCCCTGCTCTTCAAAAGCTTTGAAGATGGTATTGAATAGAGGGAAATCGTAAGCCCCTAAACGAGTGTGTTTAAGATAAGGCTCAAGGAACAGTTCGTACTCTTCTTTGGTTGCACCACCGTCAGTAATGATCTCGCCAAATATATGCATTTCTTCGCATACATCATCGGTCCAAACCTTACGTAGGTGTGACAGTGTCATGTGTTTCGCTGCATCGATGCGAAACCCTTTCACACCAATCGCTTTCAAGGCTTTTAGGTAAGCTCGCTGCTGCGCGACCACATTGTCGTTGTCTAATAGCGTTGGCAGGCCTGGGTCGCTTGCTCCACCAGTAATACGTCCATTCTGCACTTCCCAAGTGTCTTTCCAGTTTTTGATACCAAACGCTTCTACAAAGTCGTTTTCATCAAACAAAGGTTTAGAAAGATCACCAAACAAACGAATGGATTCGTAATACTCAGAATCTTGTTGGTAAGACGCCATGTCTTGTTGATTCGGATACGTTAAATCACCACGGATACTCGATTCGTTAGCCATATGGTTAAACACAACATCCACATAGGTACGAAGCCCATGTTGTTTTAACGTGTTCACCATGGCTGTGAAGTCTTGCGTATCACCAAGCTGATTATCAATCACACGATAATCTTGGGGTTGATAACGCTGCCACCATTGAGTGCCGGAATCTCGATCGCTACCTTTAGGGCCGCGTAACGATTTCATTGCCGGCGATACTAAAACAGATTTATAACCCAACTCTTGGATCAGAGGGGCGTTCTTCATTACGTCAGCGTAGCACCAGTCAAAAGCATGTAATATAACATCTGTCGCTGGGGTGCTTAACATAGCTGAACTCTCCATGTTGTTCTCCTACCAAACTCGTTTACAGCTTTTTAGGGCGTGTTGACCTTTCGTGGTTAAATTTTGTTCGAGATAAAAGCGTTTTAATCGCGGCGAGGGGGAAGTAGCCTAGTCATTCTAAGCAAATCTCCCTCAACAAAGAGTAAAACGCTTTTAGCCGAACCCT
>NZ_JBFRQW010000002.1:230969-297156 GCF_041472735.1 Vibrio sp. 10N.261.46.E11 | reverse complement strand
AAAGATCAACACGCCCTAGATATATACAAAGGCTAAAGGCAAAGCTGCATAAATTTCCTTAAGAATGGAATTTATTATATGAGTTACTCACTAAAAACCCTCCTCCTCCCACCGATTAGTCAAGGTGGATAGTTAAGGGCGTAGCGCTAATTATCGCATTCCGTCCGGGAGGAAAACTCAGCCGTCATGTTTCAAAATGCGCCCCAAAAAACGAAAAAGGAGCGTATCCACGCTCCTTGTATTCAATCTAACACATATTAATAACTAAGTTCGGTAAAGTACCTTAACTACGTGCCAACCAAATTTTGTTTTTACCAGATGTGGTACAAGCGTCTCGCCAGAGAAACAAATTTTATCAAACTGAGGCACCATTTGACCCTTTTTGAACTCGCCTAGGTCGCCGCCCTTTTTACCAGATGGACAGGTTGAGTGCTTCTTCGCTAGCGTTTGAAATTTAGCGCCCTTTTTAAGCTGCGTCATGATGTCTTCTGCTAATTCTTTATGCTTCACCAGAATATGAAGCGCTGCTGCTGTTCTTGCCATGATAATTCTCAGTTTGTTGCTGTCAGTTTACTTGCGATAATTACTTAGAATTCGTCAACATACTGACTGTTGTAATTTTGCTTACGGTTAACGACTTGTCGACAAAAGTCCATCGAACGCCAGCGTTTAGCGTGATTTTAACCCAAGAACCGTCATTCTTCACTCTATAACCGAAAACAACACCCTTAAAGGTCTTTAAAAACCGCATAGTGACTTGCCGCGGATGCCATTTCCCTTTAAATTAATCCTTATAGATTAAGCGCGTATTAAGTAGGAGCAACTTATGGCAAAACCGATAAGTAAAGCGAGTCAGTCACAGGGAATGCTGATGTTCAAGTTATCCCTCACTCAAAGTTTTGCGATAGGCACGCTTAAGGTCAGAGAAATCGTTCCTTTTCAGCCAATGACCCAAATCCCCTACTCTCATCATCATGTGATTGGTACCGTCACTATTCGCGATCTTACCGTTCCAGTTATTGATATGTCTGCAGCTATTGGGTTTCGACCGATCTCCCCAGTTGAATACCCAGACTGTGTGCTCATCGTGACAGATTGCTTAAGAACCGTAGTGGCATTCTTAGTTCGTTCGATTGATAAAATCATTGAATGCGACTGGAAGAGTATTGAGTCGCCACCCGCGAGTGTAGGAACCAATGTGTTTGTTACCGGCATTACACGTTTTGAAGATCGTATCGTGCAGATGCTCGACGTAGAGTTATTACTTTCTAAGATTTATCCGGCTTATGAAAACGCACATGTCCCGATGTTGACTGATGTCGAAAGAGAACGTTTAAAAGCGCTGAACATTCTATTGGTTGATGACTCTTTGATCGCAAGAAAACAGCTGTCTGATGCCTTAGACAGCATCAACATCCCTTACAGCATTTGTAATAACGGCTTAGATGCGATTGACCTGATGCGAGGCGAGGCTGCAAAAGGTACAGCAATTGATCTTCTCGTGAGTGATATCGAGATGCCCGGACTCGACGGTTATGAACTTGCATTTGAAGTACAAAACGACAGTGCACTCAGTCATGCCTACTGTATTTTACATACTTCACTATCCAGTGAGATCTGTGTTGACCGAGCCAATCAGGTGGGAGCACATGAAGCGCTAGAGAAATTCAATGCAGGCGAATTAATCGAAGCCATGTTGCGCGGAGCGAAGGTCTTAAACGACGCGGCTATGACGGCTTAGACATTAAAGAGCCCTCACATTAGAGGGCTCCTAAAGTAATCAGTTAAACGAGCTTACTCGTTAGACACTTTTTTGTGGCCTTCTTGCAGGTGAACGAAATCCACTAAGTCGTCGCCAGATACTTGGTATGCCTGACCGAAACCTTTTACGAACAGGCCATTCTCTGCTTTAAGGTTGAATAGAGAAAAATCTTGAAGTTGGCTTAAGCCATCAATAATCTCACCAAAACGTTCTTGCATCTGGCCGATCACTTGAGTCCAAAGCTCCGTTTCACGCTCTACAACACTTGCCTGAGCATCAAACGTTAAACGCTTACGTGCATAAAGCTGCTTCGAGCTCTCTTCGTCTTCAATCATCATCAAAGAGACTTGAGGGTTTGCTTTCAAGTTACGAGCATGACGAGCAATATCAGAAATTAGAACAAAATAACCTTCTTGGTTCTGAACGAAAGGTGCGTAACTTACGTTCGGGCGACCGTCTTGATCAACTGTTGCAAGTTGAAGAGTACGGCGCTCTTGGCGAAACTCTTTGATTTCTGGACCTAGGCGACCTTGTAGGCGTTCTTGTTTTACTTGTTGTTCCATCGATAATTCCTTTCTTCACTTTCTCTTATTTATTATTTTTACCCGAGGTTGAGCGTTCATTAGCGAGCTAAACGATCCTCGAGCATTCATGTCTTGTCTAAGCTTGCTGTTTATCTTGCTTAAGCTTGTTCTTGTAGTGCTTTGAAGCGTTCAACTTGGTCGGCAATAAGCTCACGCTTTTCATTGCGGCCTAGGTAGATCTTAAAAATGTTCTCGCCCGTTTCACTGAAGAAACCGAAGTAATGACTTTCGCGACCCATGAACGCCTTGCTCACCAAACCAACGTGTTTGACGTTATCGAGTTTCAGGTGGCCATGAAGCTCGCCCTCTTTGCCCATTAGGTTGTAGTAACCACGCGCGACTTTACCTTTAGGGAACGGCGCTTTTACTTCGAAGATTGAGCCGAATGAATGCATAATTGTGGTCACTGGGCCCCAACCCACTAAGCCTTCTAGGATCCCTTGGGCACGGCTGCCATCTAACATCACCGCCATGTCGTTTGGAAAAGCAGCGACTACTTCAACTTCTGAAACGCCTAGCTTCTCAGCAATCGCAGTAGGAAGCAGTTTTGGTTCTTCTTCTAGAATGCGTGCTACACGTTGTTCTAAAGTTTCTGTCATTGCTAATGTTGTATCTGTCATTGAATAGATTTCCGTATAAACAAGTAAGTTATGAATTAAAAATTCGAGACTAAGCGTGCTTCAAACTTGCATGCGGGTGAGCACCCAAGCCAGAGGCAATTGGTGCTGGGTGCAAGGTCTGATATTCAGTGTTAAGCACTTGAATCACACTCTGTGCAAGACTTACCGCCCAGAAACTGCCAGCTATAGTCAGGCTCAGGTAATCTTCCGAAAGATCAACTAGGCCATTTTTTTCCCAATGTGAAAACAGAGGCTTCAGGTAGTCAAACGTGTCTTGCCCCATAAAACTCGGCAACTTACTTCTTCTTACAACACCAGAATCAAAACCGGCTTTCAATGAAGAGAAGGTTGGCTCTAGTGAGCTTTGCTTGGTCATCATGGCTATTGGCAATTGACCTTGCTTTATAGACTCCATGTAGCTGTCTAAAGTTCGATGTTGCATCACACCATGACCACCGATGTTGCCACCAGCGCCACAACCAATGGGTAGAACTTCGGCATAAGTTTTCGCTAAGCTGTTGTAAATGCTGCGTTCGCGGTTATCACGAGTCCAGTGATTCACGCTCAGTTGCTTAACCTTGTGCTTTGCCATGAACTCAACGCCCGCCAAGTACATACTCGCCTTATCTGGCGTATTAGCAGGTGGTGGGATTTTTCCTTTCTCAACAAGATTAAGCATAGGCGCGTTGCCCGAAACAATCAGTTGGTAGAGGTCAATACCGTGTGCGCCAGTCGACATGTAATCTTCTAAATCTTGTTGAAACACTTCCATAGACTGGTGTGGCAACCCGTATAGCAAATCAAGAACGATAGGCGCTTGTTCAGTGCGACTCAGTGAACTGATACGTTTCAACACAACTTCTCGGTCATCCAAGCGCTTAGCACTGCGTCGAACTTGAGTATTGAAACTTTGAATACCGAATGAGAAACGATTGAAGCCACCTTCCAGCGAACGAGCAAACATCTCGTCGCCAAATCGATTAATCCGCCCTTCTAAGGTCATTTCCACATCGTTCGCTAATGGGAAGTGTTGACGAATAGCCTTACCTAACAGCTCAACTTGTAGAGGAGATAAATCGGTGGGTGTTCCACCACCAATATAGACGGCGTGAAATAGTCCAGACTGAGCCCAAGAGGTTTTAGCTTTTTGCATTAGCTCAACCATCAGTGCATCAAAATACTCATCCACTAATTTACGGCTTGCGGCATTTTGGAAGAAATTGCAGAACGTACAACGCACGCGACAAAAAGGAATATGGATATACAAACAACGTTTATCCTGTTTCTTTCCTTCACTCAGCATCAATTCATCAAATATTTCCAATTTCTTGCTCGGGTCGACCGGGATTGAGCTTCCCCCAGCATGTGCAGATTGCTTTTTGGCAAATGCAAAACGAAGTGGGTCTGGGCTAGAAACGCCCAGAATTGATTCGCCAAACTTATATATATCAACGCTCATATAATCTCTCTAAACACTTATATAGCAAAGCCTGGAAGACTGTTTGCTAAAACTGAGAGAATCATAAATAGACGCAAATGATAATGCAATTGATAATTGATCTTATTTAGATTCTAAGCAATAATCCGATACATATTTTAGATTTGGTGAAGGATTGAATGTGAACGTTCCTAGATATGTTATTGCAGGCGGTGCATCGTTAGTGATTCATGCGGCGATGTTATTTGTCGCTCAAGAATCCAAAGTCTTTGCAATGCCTGCAGGTAGCCAATCGAACACGGTATCGATCAACTTCACTCCAAAGAGCGTTCCCTCACAAGCTCAGCAAAAAACCGTTACAGAGCCAGTTGAGCCTGAGCCAATCAAGGAAACGGTCTTACACCCAGAACCTAAACCTGTCGAACCGAAAGCAGTAGAGCCAAAGCAAGCTAAACCTGCACCAAAGAAAAAAGCGATCACCAATAAACCTCAGCCCAAGAAAGTAGAGAAAAAGGTTGTGGAGAAGACAGCCGAGAAAAAGCCGATTCAAAAAAAACCGGTGACTCAACCAGAAAAGCTGGCCGACAAAAAAGTCGATAAAAATATGGACGAGTCCGCCAACCAACCTCGACAAGTTAATCAAGGCGTATCTAACCAAGAGCCGGTGTTAATCACTAGGCCCTCTTTTTCAGCTCGTCCAACACCACCAAGCTACCCACGCCAAGCAAGGCGCCGAGGCGTTGAAGGTGTCGCAACTTATGAGATCTGGTTAGATGCCGAAGGCAAACAAATTAAACAGGCATTAGTCAACTCATCAGGCGCACTAATGCTCGACAACGCTGCCTTGAAAGCCATTAAAAAATGGAAGTTCTCACCTCATACTGTAAATGGTCGAGCAATTGCTCACCGTGTGCAAATACCTGTTCGTTTTAAGTTGGATTAACCATGCAACAAATCAGTTACTTACAAGATCAACTTGGCCTAATGACATGGCCTCTTCTTATCTGTTCAGCATTAACAGCAATGATCATCGCAGAGCGCATCTTCCAAGTCATGCTTAGCATTGGTGTTGGCAAACGCGCTATTCGTCGTGAACTCAATCAGATTTCACCAACCAATAGCAAAGAAATCGAAGCATTAGCACAATCTATTTCTGGTAAACGACCTCTGCTGTACAAGGGCGTGTCGATGCTGCTTGCTCACCACTCTTTCTCAAAAGGTTTACGTGAAGATGCAGCAGGAATTTGGCTACAAGAGAAACGCCACCAGCTTCATGCAGGTTTAAGACTGCTTGGCTTGATCGGCGTCATCAGCCCGCTAATAGGCCTGCTTGGCACAGTACTTGGGCTTATTGAGATGTTTAAAGGCGTTGCCGCTACAACCGGCAGCATCACGCCTAATGATTTGGCAGACGGTCTTGGATTAGCAATGAGAACCACGGCCGCAGGCTTAATGATTGCGCTTCCTGCTATTTCAGGAGCTCAACTACTCGGGTTATGGGCCGATCGAGTGCTAGCTCAGTTAGAACACACTCTGAATTATGTGAATGTTTGGCTAGAAGGCATGTCAATTCAAACCAGTCAGTCTGGCGACACTCAAGGTACTCTCGTCAGCAAAGCCTCTATCGGTGATGTGAGCCAGCATGATTAAAACGCCCCGCTCATCTCAAACACAGAGCTTAGTTCCGGATTTAACACCCTTACTGGACATTATTTTTATCGTGATGGTTTTCCTTCTACTGACAGCGTCAGTGAAGTTGGAGTCATTAGAAGTGGAGCTTCCGAGTTCTGATATTAAAAACGTTTCTGAAGTTCATAAAGATTCGATTAGCGTCAATATCTTAGATCACGAACCTTACTGGGCGATCAACGGCCAAGAGTACATCGACTGGGAAAACTTCAAGATCGCACTGTTAGAAGAAACAGGCACATCGGATAAGAAACCGATCATCATTGGCGCCGATAAAGCAGCTAACGTTGAGAACTTAGTGAAGTTGTTGTCGTTCTTACAAGAAAACGGTATTCCAGCAACCCAATTACTCACGGAGGAAGGCTAGAACGACTCTTAAATTTTCATGAGACCTAGCACCTTTTATGAGATTGGACTCTTTATTGATAAGACCAAATAACCAAAGCCAGCTCTCTATCGATTCAAACTCAACATGCGGACAGGCTGATCACAAAGCATCTTCGCGATTACTCTCCATCAAAAGAAAGTACAAATAAATTATTATGAAAGACTTAAAAATGTTCAACAAATTAAAGAATAACAAACATTTACTCGCAATCGCTGCGATGGGGATGGTACTAACTGCGCCTATCGCCAATGCTGACGACGTGAAACCACTTAGAATCATCAGTGCTGGCAGTGCGGTTACCGAATTAGTTCTTGCTCTGGGTGCTGAAAAGCAGTTAATCGCAATTGATGTGACCAGTCACTTACCTCAATCAAAAACGCTACCAAAGATTGGTTACCACCGAAACCTGTCTGCAGAAGGGTTGATTGCCTTATCGCCAACCACACTGATTGGCTCAGATGAGATGGGGCCAGACAACGCCATTTCTCAATTAAAATCTGTGGGTATCGATGTCGAGATCGTTAACACCGAAGCAAACGTTGAAGGGCTATTGAAGCGTATCGATCAAATTGCAAAGATTACCCATACCGAAGCTCACTCACAGCAAGTTAAAGCAGAAGTAAATCAGAAGATTGCGGCACTGGAAGCTAACCAAGTACCCAACAACGAAGCGAAGAAAGTTCTGTTCCTATTACTGCATGAAGGCCGTCCTGCAAACGTTGCTGGCGGTGAAACATCACCCAACGCTATCATTGAACTGGCTGGCGGTGTTAACCCTGCGGCTCAAAGCCTAACGTCATACAAGCCATTATCGATGGAATCACTGGTAGAAATGCAACCAGATGTGATTTTAGTCAGTGGCCGTAGCTACCAGAAAATGGGCGGCGCTGATGCCATTCTTAAATCGTTACCTATGCTAGCGGCAACCCCAGCAGGCATGAACAAGCAAATCATTACCGTAAAGGGCAGCGCTCTAGTTGGAGGGCTTGGTCTTGAAAGCCTTTCTGAAGCGAAGCGAATAAACGCACTTATCTATCCGCTATAACTTATCTATCCGCTATAACTCACTACCCTATTTTTACTGTTACTTGCTCAATCCTCATTACTGCGTCGCTTTCGCAAAATCGGTTACGAGGATTGAAGCTAGTGATAGACATTGAGGCTCTTTATGTTGTTACGATCCGTCCCACTAAAAACATCGATGTTAGGCTTTGGCGCTATCCTAGTCTTAACCGCGCTGTACTCGGTCACCGTTGGGCCTATGGACATAAGCTTAGCTGACAGCGCAGCCAGCCTATTCCAACCCAGCAATGACTTAGCTCCCCACATCAATTTGGTGATTCAAGAGATCCGCTTACCGAGAACCATCTTATGTATGCTAATCGGCGCGATTCTCGCATTATGTGGTGCGGTCATGCAGGGACTGTTTCGAAACCCGCTTGCAGAACCTGGGATCATAGGCGTCTCTGCCGGAGCTGCATTAGGCGCGGCGTTGGCCATTGTTCTTTTCTCTGAGCTTTCACTTCAATACCCTGCTTTTATGAACTTTGCGGCCGTACCAGTATTTGCCTTTTTAGGTGGCGCTTTAACCACCCTGCTAGTTTATAAGCTAGGTACGGGAAAATTTGGTACCTCGGTGACCATCATGTTATTAGCGGGTGTTGCGATCAGTGCATTGTCAGGCGCAGGTATTGGCTTCTTGAATTTCATTGCTGATGACCAAATGCTACGTGATCTTTCGTTATGGTCGATGGGATCGTTGGCGGGTGCAAAGTGGTCAGGTATTGTGCTTGCTGCGATTACTCTCACCGCGCTGTTCATTGTGTTCTACCGCCAAGCAATGTCACTAAATGCCTTGTTACTAGGTGAGTCAGAAGCGCAACACCTTGGCATCCCAGTACAGAAACTCAAGCGAAAGCTGATTCTACTGACGGCCGCAGGCGTTGGTATCACGGTTAGCTTGTCTGGCATGATTGGCTTCATCGGACTGGTTATTCCTCATTTAGGTCGTATGTTGGCTGGCCCCGACCACCGAGTTTTATTACCACTGTCTGCAGTTCTTGGCGCACTGTTGTTAACCGCCGCAGATATGTTTTCTCGGGTGGCACTTGCACCAGCAGAACTGCCTGTAGGCATTGTCACTGCAATCATCGGTGCTCCTTTCTTCTTGTATCTACTATTTCAACAGAAAGGGAGAATCCTTTAATGTTTCCTTCAGCACTCAAAGCGACCAACATCGAAGTGAAATTCGGTAGTAAAGTGGTATTAGATGGCGTTTCTATTGAGATTGAAGCGGGGAAGGTAACCACACTACTTGGGCCAAATGGCGCAGGGAAAAGCACGTTACTTAAAGCTTTGTGCCAAGAGATATCAAGCACGGGTGATATTCAGTACTTTGGACATGCCAAAGATAAGTGGCCGTCTCAAAAGCTGGCAAGACACTTGGCTATGCTTCCTCAGCACAGTACGTTGACCTTCCCATTTTTAGCTCATGAAGTTGTCGAACTAGGAGGAATACCTCTGCAAGAGTCCAACAAGACGCTCACCAATATAGCTAGCCAAAAAATGGACGTTGCCGATGTGTCTCACTTGAGCGAAAGACTTTACCCTTCTCTATCCGGCGGGGAAAAGCAGCGTGTCCATTTAGCTCGAGTGCTAACCCAGCTTCACCACTCTGGTGATCAGTGTCTATTGATGCTTGATGAACCAACATCCGCACTGGATCTTGCTCACCAACACAACACCCTAAAGATCGCGAGGGATCTCGCCGACAACCACAACGCAGCGGTTATCGTAGTTTTGCATGACTTAAACCTAGCCGCTCAATACTCAGATCGATTGGTAGTTTTGAAAGAGGGAAACTTAGTTTGCGATGGCAGCCCTTGGGAAGCACTTAAGCCTTCGATGATTGAAGATGTGTACGGCTACACAAGCATTGTCGAAAAGCACCCAACCATGAACTTCCCACAGGTTCATCCCGCACAATAAGCTCAATTAAGAACAGGTTTGTTTTGAGTATTCGCTTTATCTAACAACCACACCATTCACCGCCTCGATTTCTTCGAGGCTTTTTATTGTCTCACAGTCCCTCTCTCGCCTTAAAATCAATTTTGTTAGTTACCATGGCAATACCCCTTAAAACGGCTCACCTTGAGCGTTTGAGGCTCTAGAAATAAACACCATCAGTTAATGTTAGTAAGCTTTTAGTTACTCAGAAATATGCAGGCAAAACCCTAAACATCTAAAAAGAAAAGAAATAACTTTATTCGGCACAAAGACAGCATCACGACAACGGTGTGAAAGCTAGAGAAAAAAGGAAGAAAAGTGAAACTACAGGTACAAAAAAAGCCCCCTTAGGAGCTTTTTTTATTGCGTGTTGATTATTGGCTCATATGAATCAATGATTTACCAATCAACCACTCTAATTCTTTACCACTAGTATCACCAAACTGAGTTTCAGTCAGTTTGTATAAGCGATCAATACCATTTGCAGCGAATTCATGTGCATTCTCAGCAGTAACGATATGATGGAAAAGTAAACGTAAGATCGCTAGGAACTCAGCATCTTCAAGTGCTGCAACCCAGCTAGCCGAAAATGCATCAAGGCCATTTTCAAAGTCAATGTGCTCCATGAACATCTTGAAAATACGACCGTCTAAAGCAGCAGTAAAATCCGTTTTCTTTGGAAAGTGATGACTTATACCGGTACGAGAAACGCCTGTTTGTTGACTCAACGTCGTGTATGACATTTTGTCGTAACCCAATCTCAATAGCTGGTCTACAACGGCATCCATGATCTTCTGGATCGTGATTTCTGTATCTTCTTTACTACGCTTTGGCATATTCAGGTTCTTCTCTTTGTAAATCCATCTAACTCAACCGAATGAAGTCAGAATGAAAATCGTTATCAGCATTATGTGAGCAAGGTATTTTTTCGCAAGTATTTCCATTAAATACCCACAAATACTTTGTACGAACAATTTTACAGTGTTGCCTCTTTGGGCACTTTGTTTAATTATTCTTCGAAAATCACCTTACAATCCTAAGTCGATAAGTTTAAATAACTACTTAGAATATGAAATACCCAACGAAAAATTCATTGTATAAATAACTGTCAAGCGATAGATACTCTTATAAAATCAATCCTGGCGCAACTAAGTGAATGATATTCTGACAAATAAATAACGTACCTCTTCAGGAAAACGTGATATTAATCACATACATATTTATCGTCGCGAATATACATATTCATTAAATATCCTATCAAACAGCATAGCATACTAGTAAAAATTAGTTCAAAGATTTTGATTTTTGTAGATACAGTTCAAATTGCTCGCTAGAATAACCGCAGACTTTGTAAGAGGATTATTTATGAGCCAAGATATTGGTAACAATGATGTATGTGAGGCTTGCGGCTGCGCAGGTGAAATCGGGTTTATCATTAAAGAAGGCGACGATGTTGCCGAAGTAACGGTTTACGGTAACTCTAAAGCACTCATTGAAACTGAGTTTGCTAAGTACGTTGAGCTTGCTAAACAAGTGTCTAGCAACGTTGAGTTTGAAGCATCAGAACTGACAGAAGAAAGCACAGAATTAAATGCTCGCTTTAAGTTTGAAGTCAGCGCTGAGAAGATTATTTTCGAACTTAAGACTCGCTCTCTAGCACGTTAATATAAGCACCAACACTCATACCAATGAAAGACGAGTTTATTTCTCGTCTTTTTTTATAATCTCAATCCAGCCTAGAGCACCATTGGTCTCAAAATCATTTTCGGCAGCACATCGAATCAACACTCCTGAAACTTCAACGACCGCACCTAGGCTATAGGCCTTATCATCATAATAACAAACTCGTTGCTGTGAACCACTCTGAGTGACGACGACTGCAGCCTTAGCGGGCGTTGATATTATTTTATTAGCATTCGCTGATGCTGAACAAAATACAGAAGTTACAATCACAAAGCCTTTTAGAATTTGACGCTTTATTTCAATCACAGATTCGCCTTTCATTGTGTTCTATTCTTTTTTACCGACCAACAAATGAGTAAAACACTATGCGAGAATAATTTTTTCATTATAGTGTTAACGTCTATCGTAATAAGAAGCTTGTTATGCTCCGAATAATCGTACTTATTATTGGTTCTTTAACCATAACAAATGTGACTGCAGAACCACTCGATCAGTATCAAATATTGAACCATCTGGATAATTACGGAAACTTATATTTACGAAATAAGCCCTATACATCGCTACCGACAGGATTGGTCGTCGATGGCAATTTAAATATAGAAAAAACCGCAATCACTCGCCTTCCCAAAGGGTTGGAAGTTAACGGAAGCCTTAAAGGCGGTAACAGTCTACTAGCCCGAGTTCCATCGGGCGTAAAAATAAAAGGCTACGCCGACTTGATAGGAAGTAAGATTACCCGTTGGCCAAAAGGTGTGAGAGTGGGTGGATTCATCAACCTCACAGATACCCCCCTAATACGGCTTCCCAACGGCTTTAGAGTAAAAGGAGACCTAAGCGTGATCCGTACTCCTTTAACCGAGCTACCAAACGGGATAGTGGTTGATGGCGATTTATATATTGGCGGATCTGCAATTACAGAATTTCCCGATACCATGACGGTCAAAGGCAATATCTACCTAGGTGGTAACACGATTACCACGTGGCCGACCCAATTAGATCTTGGTGGTGCTGTTGCTCGCTAACCTGCCGTTCGATTCATTGATTGATTGATTGATTGACGGTAATAGCAGTACTTAGAAAAAGACACCTATACCGCTATAAAAAAGGAGCCTTAGGCTCCTTTTTCAATTCAATCAACGAACGTGTTTGCTAACGCTCGTTAACCAATATTCTTCACTGGGTTCGCATAGCTATCGATCAAGTACTGACGAGCACCTTGTGGCAAACTCGATAGTTTATCTTCAAACTCTTGCTTCACCGCAGCTGTAATCGACTCGTCTTCTTTTTCTGCAGCCAGTAAGTTCACAGGAAATAGTTTGTAGTTATCGTGGATCTGGCGGTCAATCTCTTGAGCAAGAGCTTCAGGCGTATCGAAATCTTGGTCAATAACCTGACCAAAACCAACATGAACACGCCCTTTATTACCGATGATGCCTTGAATGATACTTTCGATATCTTCAAATTCACCTTTTTCGTAACTACCGTTAACGTCTTTTTCAAAAAGCTCAATTGCTTTCGCTGTGTCACACGGATCGTTTTCGTATGAAATAGCCACAGGAACGATCTTCAATGATTTTACGTATTCAGGGAAGGCTATTTTCTGCTTACGGCCTTCAACGTGGAACATTTTCAAGATTGCAGGCTCAGTAAAATCGTTACCGTCCTTTGCACGACCTTCTTTCTGAGCGATCCAAATAGAGTTACCTGTTTCTAGAGAATGCTTAATGTACGAAGACAACTGCCCTAGCGCTTTCATCATTTCACGTGGCCCTTTGAGAGAACGCTTTACGATGAAGCTTTTGTTCAGACGCATCAGTTCAGTGGCACATGGTTTCTTCAACAAGTTGTCACCAATAGCAATACGGCAAGTCTGATGATTTTTCTGATGCAAAGCGTAATTAACTAATGCTGGATCCATAGCAATGTCACGATGGTTTGATACAAACAGGTAAGCTTGATCAGTATCCAATGACTCTAAGCCCGTGTATGTCACCCCTTTGGTGGTTTTAGCTAGCGTGTCACGTAAGTACTTTTTCACTTCAATCTGAATGGATTCGACGCTAGTCAGCTTGCTCCACTTCATTTTTAAGTAAACGCGTAGAATTGGACTCATTAACGTTTTGAACCAAGACGCATGGTTTGAAAAACGGTAGTGCAAAATCGCACTGATAAATTCTTCATCATTAATAAGACGGTTTAGTGCCGCAGGAATTTCATCATCGCCGTAAGGACGAATATCAACATATGGATCGCTTGGAGAGGTCATTTTTTAATTCATATAATAAAAAGCTGGCTCATTCTACGCGTTGTTTTGACTTCTCGCAGCTACAGAGCCCATACTTTTGATAAGGTCAGACCAGAAACATTGAAAATCCCCTGTTATTGTTGGCATTCTTACAGATTAACGGTAATCTTGACGCCCCAAAATTAAGGTACTATCTATGAACTTCGCTATTGAATATACATCGGCTTACTTTTCACACTTGGTGATCACACCACGCAAAAAAGTACTTAAGCATAGCCTTGTATCTGTTCAAAGTGGCTTGGTTTTGATAAAGCTAGGTAAACAAGAGTATGCCGTTGAGCCAGGTCAAAGTATCTGGATTCCCTATGACTGCTTAACGTCACTGACCTACTTTCCAAATACCCAAATTAATCGTGTCGATTTTTCTGTGCGTTTAACGGATTCTTTCCCAAGACAAGCGGGTTACATCACTCAAACTAACCTATCTTCGGCGCTATTAGAAAAACTAGAGATAACCAAAGCTCGCGCTTCAAATGCTAATAATACCGAGCAAGCATTCAAAGATATGCTTTCTGTGCTTAAACAAGAAGTGTTAGCGTTCAAACCACTGCTTTGCGAAAGTGCTCTGTCTCAGCGATTCAATCAATGGAATGTTGATGACTCTAACTTGCCGCAAGAGCACACCTTGGTGATGGTAATGCGCGAAGCAAAGAAACGCATGCAATCAGGTCAAAAGCGAACTCTTGTGATTGATGACCTGTTCTCAGGCAAAGAAGAAGAGTTCGAACAATTGTGCATGCTCGTGTTTGGTGAAGACCTATAAGCAAGAGTATCGGACACCGGTTCTCTGCTCACTAGACTGTTCTTCACTTGCTAAGTTGCTGAGAAAATTAAAGCTTATCTTCAATCAGCCTGTAAACCACACAGCTAAATCAAACGACCAAACACCAGATACCAAAAAGCCGCAAAAACTCAGTTTTTGCGGCTTTTCTATATTCTTATCGCTTCTTAGCTCAGAGCTAATGTACCTGCAAAGATATTTTACCTAAAAAGGTACTTTTATCTAGAAAGGTAGCTCGACCTGCATCATAAGGTCTGCGTCTCGTGAATCATGCCAACGATAATCAAAACGCATACGCGGCTGCCCTTCAACTTTATCACCAAAACCTATGCTCAGCTGAAGACCATGGTTCATCAACCACTCTTCTGTCGACATATTATACTGTTCATCTTCAAGATCTTCTGGAAACCACATCCCCAAACCAACATAGTTGGACTCTAGGCTTTGTGTTAACAATGGCGTGTCTTTACTTTGAAGAACCCAGTCAGACCAATAGTCTGGCGCTTCAGGCTCTTCGTCACTTAGTCCGCTGATTTCCATCATACGTTGGCCAAAAGACTCAATACTCGTAGAGAAATCCAAACAGCCATTTTCATCATCAGAAGTCAGCATGACCGAATCTAGGCTAAAAAGATCACAATCGGCATATGCAGGTAAACTGCATGCTGCAATGATCATCGTCGCTGGTATCGCGCGCTTTAGCATAGTCATCAGACCTCTTGAGTGAGTGAATCTACATTATTGTATACAGTCCACTATCTTGCAATATCTTTGTAACTGACTTTGTACTCAGTTTTGCAACATCGCTTCCACTTATCAGCGCATTACGAATGTCTGTACTACGAATTTTCACTTTTTCAGGGCAAGCCATTACAGACCATCGCTTGGTAATTTCATCTGATTTATAGAAAGATGAGAACTTAAAGAAGTTGTCAGGCCCAATAACGAACGTGAGTTCCGCGTCACGATGTAACTTTTGCAGTTCACTGAGCACAGCATAAGTTGTCACGCTTTCACCGGGTGTAAACAAGCTCTTTTCAATCAATGATAGCTCAACTTGATCCAGGGAAAGATCACTGATAAATGCGCTAACTAACTGACATCTCGTATCAAAGTCTAGCATCTCTTTTCCCCAAGCATGGGCAATACTTGGAACGAGTAGAATTTTGTCAAAGTGAGCCAACGAATCAATCACACTTTTATGCCCTAAGCTCGGTGGATTAAACGCACTACCGAAAATGGCTATTTTTTCCATTATTTATTACTGCCTTCTCTTTCTAAGCTTGTGCAAAGAGGTTTTTAAATCGGATGATTTAGGTATGATAACACTAGATTTTTAATTTGCTTGCAGGAAAGGAATACGAATGGAACAGTTAATTCGTGACGAAATGCGCGTACTACCTTCAATTGACCCTCACTTCGAAGTGACTCGTCGTGTGGACTTTATTAAAACGAAACTTCAGCAGTCAGGCTGCAAGTCTCTGATCCTTGGTATCAGTGGCGGTGTGGATTCGACAACTTGTGGCCGTTTAGCACAAATGGCAATCAACAGCCTGAATGAAAACGCTGGCAGCAATGAGTATCAGTTCATCGCGGTTCGCCTGCCTTACGGCGAGCAAAAAGATGAAGACGAAGCACAACTTGCTCTCTCTTTCATCCAGCCTTCTCAATCCGTCTCTGTAAACATTAAAGCGGGTGTTGATGGGCTTCACGCAGCCTCTCACGTAGCTTTAGAAGGTACAGGCTTACTACCAACAGATTCTGCGAAAATCGACTTTGTGAAAGGTAATGTAAAAGCTCGTGCTCGCATGATCGCACAATACGAAATTGCAGGTTACGTTGGTGGCCTTGTGATTGGTACTGACCACTCAGCGGAAAACATCACTGGCTTCTACACTAAGCACGGTGACGGCGCATGTGATTTAGCACCACTGTTTGGTTTGAACAAACGCCAAGTTCGTGAACTTGCAGCAACGCTGGGCGCTCCAGAGCAACTTGTAAAGAAAGTTCCAACCGCTGATCTAGAAGAGCTTGATCCACAGAAAGCCGATGAAGCAGCCTTGAACCTTTCTTACGATCAGATTGATGATTTCCTTGAAGGCAAAGAAGTCCCTCAAGACGTATCAGAGCGTTTAGTTGGCATCTACAAAGCAACGCAACACAAGCGTCAACCGATCCCAACGATCTACGATTAATTTTTTGAATTAGTCTCAGAATCACAAAGGCCGGACGTTCATTTCAACGAACTTCCGGCCTTTTCTATTGAGTGCTTGTCTAACCCAATGAGTCGTTAATCAACAATTTCGATATCGGTTTGCGGAACACTACAACACGCCAATATCTGACCCATATTGCGTTCATGCTCTTGCAAAGCTGGTACGTCAGGTTGGTGAACTTGCCCTGACTCAAGGGTCACTTTACAAGCACCGCAGAAACCCGCGCGACAGCTTGAAGCAATAGACACACCCGCCGACTCGGCTTGCTCTAGCAAGGTTGACTGATTATTACCTTCGAACAAGTAGCCATTCACACTCAACTGCAGTTGCTTCACAGCTTCCTCAGTCGACTGAGCCACACCAAACGCTTCTTGATGGTAATGCTGAGGGTTGAGCCCCATTTGAATCAGCAATTTCTTAGCATTATCCATAAAGCCGTCAGGGCCACACACGAACGCTTGGCGCTTGTGTAGTTCTTCAATTTTAGCGACATGTGACACGCTTAGACGCCCAGACAAACCATCCCACTCTTTGGTTGGTTGGCTTAATGAGTAAATCACACGAAGACCCACGTGCTCACTGGCAATCTTATCAATCTCAGCTTGATAAGGAATGTCTTCTTCACTGCTGCATTGATGATAGAAAACCACATCATCGATCTGACCATGGTCTGCCAAGTAACGAAGCATCGACAACATTGGCGTAATGCCGCTGCCTGCAGACAAAAGCAGTAACAGGTGAGTTGGGTTTGCTTCTAAGTAGAATGCACCATCTGGGTTTTGAGCAACTAGCGTATCGCCCACTTGGAAATGGTCATTCAACCAGTTAGAGATTTGGCCATCGTCCACTCGCTTCACTGAAATCGCTAAACGACCTGCTCGTGAAGGGCTAGAAGATAACGTGTAACGACGAGAAACTTTTTCACCGTCAATCACCATCTCAATCGGTAGATGTTGCCCAGGCTTATAACTTGGTAGTGAATGGTTCTCTTTGGCAGGTTCTAACCAAAAGGTCGTAAAATCACGAGCGACCTCTTCGCGCTCAACACACGTTAAGTGCAACGACTCAACCCAAGTGTCTTCATAGTGTTCTTTTTCTTTGGTTTCGAGCACTTCAACCACATCACCGGCTTTGACTAAACCTTCATTTTTAGCCACAAGATTCTGACCAAAGAAAACGCCACCGCGTTCATTCGCTCGGAATGTAGAGAAGGTATTAAGCGGCTCTTTTGTTGCTCTAAATTCACCACGCTCAACATCAACTGTCGTAAGGATACAACGTTCACAAGGCTTAACCGCTTCGAATTCAACCTCACCAATACGGATACGCTTCCAACCATCTTCAGCAAAGGCTTCGGTATTAGAAACGACAAAGTTGGTGCGGAACTGGTCCATTGAATGGACTTCAGGGCTGCGGCGATTAAGTTCATCTAGCGATGCTTGGCTGATCACCAACATTGGGTAGCCATCAGCGAAACTGACATTCTGGCCGAGCTTTTCACGAACACGATTCGACTGCTCACCAGAGAACAATAACTCAACGCGAACACCCAACACATCGCTGAACCAATCATCGGCTTCATCATTGGTGGTGTAAGCAGTGAAACTGTCCTTCCAAACTGTTGCTGGCGCTTCTTGCATCTTGAAGTTTGCATATTTCAGACGCAGTGGCTCTTTACCTTCATAAGTAAAAATCAAACCGTCAGGTTGCAAGCTTGAAGAGACCTTAACCATCTTCGGGTACTTGCGCGCTGTAACCATTGAACCGTCTGCCAACGCCAGCATGAAACGCCTGTCAAAAGTTAGACCTTGTTTTTCGACCCAAGCAGAAGAGAGCGCGATCCCGCCCACAGATTTCACGGGAAATACATTGATTTGAGATAGAGAAGGCACTTGCTCTAAAGCCTTTTGATCTGACGGTAGCTGCGACATAACGATTCCAATGTTTTGTTGTTTGCCCCAATGCTAACAAATGGTTATAAATAGATAAACTGGCAGCTACTAAACACTTGATACTAAGCTAGTATCTTGAGATGTTTAGCTTTCACCTTGATACATAAAGACACCAATGCATTAACTTTCTCCATACGTTCTATAATTTGAACACGGTTATCGCATTAAACCTTCATTGAATAAAAAGGATTTATCATGAACAAACTCGTCATTATCATTTTATGTGTACTGCTTCCGCCTGTTGGTGTGTTCTTCGCTCGCGGTGCAGGTAAAGACCTATTGATTAACATCATCCTGACTTTTTTCTTCTGGGTGCCAGGAATGATTCATGGTCTGTGGGTAGCCACCCGTTAACCCTTCTTAACAAATAAATACCGAATAAAATACCCATAAAAACAAGCTCCTAGCCCTGAAGAGTTAAAAATAGGATGAAATGAAAGTGCTTTTCCACTATCATCCTGTCGCCTAAACGTAAGCGATTGCTTTCACAGATTTCGCTGAGTTTAGGCTCCAACTACATAACACTTCAAATGGTGGGAGCCTTCAATGACACAACTTACGATTACTCGTCCTGACGACTGGCACGTTCATCTACGCGATGGCGAAGTATTAAAAGATACAGTGCGCGATATCAGCCGCTACAATGGTCGAGCGTTAATCATGCCAAACACCATCCCACCGGTAACCGATACCGAAATGGCTTTAGCTTACCGTGAACGCATCATGGCAGAGCAGCCAAGCGAACAATTTCAGCCTCTAATGGCACTTTACCTGACAGACAACACTACACCTGACGAAATTCGCAAAGCGAAAGAATCTGGTGCTGTTGTAGCAGCGAAACTATACCCTGCAGGCGCGACGACTAACTCTGATTCAGGTGTAACCTCAGCTCAAAAGATTTACCACGTACTTGAAGCGATGCAAGAAGTAGGTATGTTGCTGCTAGTACACGGTGAAGTAACAGCTCACGATGTTGATATCTTTGACCGTGAAAAAGAGTTCCTAGACACTGTTCTAGCGCCGATTGTTAATGACTTCCCTAATCTGAAGATCGTTCTAGAGCACATCACGACGGCAGATGCTGCGACTTTCGTTAAGAACGCTAACGAGAACGTAGCGGCAACCATCACCGCTCACCATTTGCTTTACAACCGTAACCACATGCTGGTTGGCGGCATTAAGCCACATTTCTACTGCCTACCTATCCTTAAGCGCAACACGCACCAGTTAGCACTTATCGAAGCGGCAACAAGCGGTAGCAAGAAGTTCTTCTTAGGTACAGACTCTGCGCCACACGCAAAAGGTGCTAAAGAGTCAGCATGTGGTTGTGCGGGTTCTTACACTGCGCACGCAGCAGTAGAACTGTACGCAGAAGTATTCGATTTAGAAGGCAAGATTGAGAACCTAGAAGCATTCGCGAGCCACAACGGCCCTGACTTCTACGGCATGCCACGTAACTCAGACACAATCACGCTCGTTAAAGAAGAATGGAATGTTGCTGAAACAATGCCTTTCGGTTCAGACATTGTTGTGCCAATCCGTGGCGGTGAGACGATTGCTTGGTCTGTAAAATAGGCGCTTAGGCGGTGAAATAAAGGGGCTCGATAAACAAAGCCTTTCGTTTCAATGCCGCTCATATATATCTTGATATCAGTTAACGATATTGCTTTGCCAGTAGCACAAGTTACTGGCTTTTTTCATGAGCTTAATTTGGCGTATATCCCGATCTTTACCTTATATTAATCGTCGTAAGACGCCTTAGCTTAGCTTGTTATAAATACCAGGCACCCCATTCCATACACAGATCCGATAAGAGTTGCATGATAGCGTTCTGCTGATTATTCTCACTTCATCACAATGTACCGTATAGAGATAAACGATGGAAAGCACATACACCTACCCAATCGGTAAGCCAGGACAAAAATGGCAACAAGCAGAACGTGAAGCATGGTTAGCTCAACGAACGGTTAAGCGTGAATACCAGCAAGAAGTTGTACCAAAGATTAAAGCACTTGCAGACCATTTTGATATCGAACAATACGGCGCACTGAGCTACGACGAAGCTCGCTTCCCACTTTTCGCAATTAAGAGCAAAATCTGGGACGAGTCAAAGCCGACCATTCTGGTTACAGGTGGCGTTCACGGTTACGAAACCAGTGGTGTGCATGGCGCGATCAAATTCGCAGCGACTCAAGCAGAGAAATACACGGCGCACTTCAACATTGTTGTAGCACCGTGTGTGAGCCCTTGGGGTTACGAAGTGATTAATCGCTGGAACCCAAATGCTGTTGATCCAAACCGTTCTTTCTATGACGGTACGCCTGCTGAAGAATCAGCAAACCTACGTGCCTTAGTTGCGTCTCTGCCAGAAGTATTGGTTCACGTTGACCTGCATGAGACGACAGACTCTGATGAAACTGAATTCCGACCAGCACTCGCAGCTCGTGATGGTATTGAGTACATCGAAGGTATGATCCCAGACGGTTTCTACACCGTGGGTGATACAGAAAACCCGCAGCCTGAATTCCAAGCGGCAGTAATTGCTTCAGTAGAAAAAGTAACGCACATTGCGCCAGCAGATGCAGACGGCAAGATCATTGGTTCTGAAGTTACCCAACATGGTGTAATTAACTACCCAATGAAGAAGCTTGGCTTATGTGGCGGTGTGACCGACTGTAAGTACGGAACAACCACTGAGGTTTACCCAGACAGCGACAAAGTGACAGACGAAGAGTGTAATGATGCTCAAGTTGCTGCTGTAGTCGGTGCTCTGGATTACGTTATTCAACATGAATTGAACGCGTAAGCCAATAGCTAGTAGCTAGTAGCTAGTAGCTAGTCCCTTAGAACTAATCCCTAAAACTAAAAAGAGCCATAAGTGACGATTCACTTGTGGCTCTTTTTTTTGTCTTTTCTACTTGTCTTTGATTTCTTCTTGGGCATAAAAAAGCTCCCTTGCACACAGTACAAGAGAGCTTTGAAATAACGCTGAATAAGGAGTAATTAGCGAACTATATACTCCCCATACTCGATTACTTTATTTAGCGGTTTCGCTAACGTTTTCTTGTCCTTTATCTACTTCAGTCAGTAGACCTTTCAACAAGCTAAAACAGCCAATAAGAAGAATGATCGTAAACGGCAGTGCTGCAATAATCGTGATCGATTGCAGAGCTTGGATAGATTGAGTGCCACCAATCCACAGCATTACCATTGCGATTGCGCCAGAGATAACCGCCCAAACCACTTTCTGTTTCACCGGTACTTCTAGTTTACCACCTGCTGTCATGCCATCGATAACGATAGAGCCTGAGTCTAGCGTTGTAACGAAGAACACGATGATCAGCGCGACTGCGAGAACTGACAGAATGCTACCGAACGAGTAAGCATCTAGCATGTAGAACAAGCTTAGAGATACGTCTGTAATGCCTTGGTCGAAGCCAAGTTGTCCCACATGGTTAATTACTTGCTCGATAGCCACGCCGCCGAAGATCGACATCCAAGCCGACGTTACCAATGTTGGGATAATCAGTACGCAAAGTAGGAACTCACGCACCGTACGGCCCTTAGAAATACGCGCTACGAACATACCGAAGAATGGTGCATACGCAACCCACCATGCCCAGTAGAACACAGTCCAGCCATGCAGCCATGTTGTGTCTTCACGACCCGCACTTTGGCTCAAAGCTACGATGTTTTTCACATAGCCCGTTGCCGCAGTCGCCACAGAATCAAGCACTGTCGTAAAATTCAATACAGCGATAAGACCAAGGAATACGAACGCAATAACCATGTTCAGGTTACTTAGGAACTTAACACCACCGTCCATGCCACGCATAACAGAGATGATCGCCAAGCCCATGATCAGAACGATAATAGATTGCTGAAGGTAGATGTTGTTTTCCAAGCCAAACACGTGGCTAATACCACTTGCTGCTTGCGTACCACCTAGGCCTAATGAAGTTGCAAGGCCAAACAGAGTAACCAGTACCGTTAGTACGTCGATCACATCACCTGTTTTCCCCCAAACTCGTTCACCCAGTATTGGGTAAAACACAGAACGCATTGATAGCGGTAAGCCTTTGTTGTAAACAAAGTACGCTAGACAAAGCGCCGTCATGCCATAGATAGCCCATGCATGAAAGCCCCAGTGGAATACGGTTGCACCTAGTGCCAGTTCACGGCCTGCTTCTGTAAAAGGTTCTGCATCTAATGGTGTGCCGAACCAGTTAGTGAAGAACGCGGTTGGCTCAGCAACACCCCAGAAAATAAGCCCGATACCCATACCCGCTGCGAATAACATCGCAATCCAAGATGACATCGAATAGTCCGCCGTCGCGTCTTCGCCACCTAGGCGAATCTTACCCAACGGTGAAAATGCTAGAACAACAGCAAACGCCAGCATGATGTTAGCTCCCCACATAAACAGGAAGTCAAACTTTGATAAAACAGCACCCTTAATAGAATCAATAGCAGCTTTAGCGTCTGCTGGAGGAAGAGCAAGAAGAGTGATGATGAAAAGAAGAGATAAGCCTACTGAGGCTATGAAGACGGTGTTGTGGACATCCATGCCCCATTTACTGACGTTATCTTGACCAACTTGATAGTCAGTAGAATCGATACTGTATTTTTTTGATTTAAAACTCATAAATTATGATGTTCACATATCCGAATCAACGAATATAAGGACGCTCTCCATATCCAATTACTACTTGATTGGCTCGCCGCACCACCTAAATAGAAGCGATAAAAATCACAATGGTTGGTGATAAATGGACTTACTGGCTCAATCCCAAGGCGCCAATTATAGCACAGCTCAAAGCATTTTGACTGAGTTTTAGCTCAATAGTCACCCAAACCACCGTCAATAGTGATAGTTAAGCCAATAAAAACAGAATAAAATAAACAAGTAAAAATGTTTAAATACAGTGCTTTAAATTAAAATAACGCACTGCAAAATCTCATTCAAACTTTCTAAAGATAAAATCAACAACAACCCAATTTATTTATAGCTCTAAGAAAAAAGCCCCGCTATAGGGGCGGGGAAATTACCAAAGGTAAAAGAGAAATCAGTATTCAAATGTCAGTGCTACGTCTAGCAGAGCAGCACTTCATATTTCAAAGACAGCACATTAGATCGCGAAGCAAAAGCCTAGGTTGTAGTCTTCGCCATTCTTCGCCGTGAACTCTTTGTCTTCACTTGATGCATTCGGGCGGCCGCTTTCATCACCTTTTACTAAGCTCACCCAGTGACGAATACCTGAAGAACGGCTAGCCTCAGTTTGGCCAAACGTGGTGCACGTCTCTAATTGGATATCTTGAATATCAACTAACTCCAGACGGCCTGTGCCTTTACGAGCGCCGATTGTCACTTCAACGTGTGTACCACTTTCATCGCGGAATAGTATTGCTGAAGGCTTAGACTTGTCACCGGTGTAAGCTACAAAATGCTTAGCGCGTTTCAGGCCGGTGTGTTCACCGTTTTTGAAATAAACCTGAACATGTCGGTAATCAATCTCGTAGCTCACTGCATCTTCGTGTGAACCCGCCTCTAGAGGGAATAGAGTATCAAGTAACTGTTTCGCCATTTTTTGTTTTTCGAGTTGCTTGTCTGCTTTCACCATTTCTACGGCAAAGACAGCTTCAGCAATAAATGTTGAATGGTTTCTGTGAAGTTCTGTTTTGTCTAGTGTCAGCATATTCATAATCTTTCCCTCTTACGGCTTTGAATTTCATGTAGGTCAAAAATCCTGATTGACCTTGTTCAAAATTGTTCTTTGCTGTGTCGCTTCCATGTATTTCATACTACTTGTATTTTTGAAACAATTTCACAACAAAAATTTCACACTGTGAATTTTACTAAATTGATTTTTTACACAAACCGGAATTTTCGCCCCCAGCCCTTTATTTAATTGGGCTGAGAGCTCACTAGACACACTTTTACGTGTTGTTTGATTTTGTGTAATTACCAACTCAATCACAGTCAACACGCAACGCTATGGTAATCATTTCAGGAAAAAAGCGGGGGCGGGGACGTCTCGAAAACAAAAAACACTGTATTATTGAGTAGTAACCATAAGCTTCGACCAATGAACATTTGGTCGAAGTCATTTAATCACTCGCCAACCCGCACGTCTAAAGTAATCACAACAAAGGAATCACGATGCTAAACATTAAGAACCAGCGCTTACTCTCTTTTATGGTGACAGAAGCGAATAACGCGGTTGCCGTGAGCAATCCAGCAACAGGTGAACTTATTGGCCATGCGCCTATCTCATCTGAGGCGGAGTTAGAGAGCGCTATCGAACGTGCTCATGTTGCGCAGAAAGAGTGGGCAAAAATTCCCGCTAAATCCCGTGCTGCATTGCTAAGTGGTTGGCATCAACTGATCCTTGAAAACAAAGAAGATCTTGCTCGCCTAATGACCATTGAACAAGGTAAGCCGTTAGCAGAAGCAACGGGCGAAGTGGTGTATGGTGCAAGCTTTATTGAATGGTTCGCCGAAGAAGCGAAGCGCACTTATGGTGACTCGATTCCAAGTACTGCTGGGGATAAGCGTTTAGTGACGATCAAGCAGCCAATTGGCTTAGCATGTGCCATTACACCGTGGAATTTCCCGATTGCGATGATCACTCGTAAGGCCGCACCAGCTCTAGCGGCTGGGTGTAGTTTTATTGTGAAGCCCTCAGACGAGACACCGCTTTCTGCATTTGCTGTGGTTGAATTGGCTTACCAAGCGGGCATTCCTAAAGATCTACTTCAAGTCGTACTTGGCGATAGCCCTGAACATATTGGCGAGCTTTTCACATCACACCCACTGATCAAAAAGATCTCTTTTACTGGTTCGACTCGAGTCGGTAGTATCTTGATGGCTCAAGCGGCGAAAGGCATTAAGCGCACTTCAATGGAACTGGGCGGCAACGCACCGTTTATCGTGTTTGACGATGCGGATATCGACGCGGCCGTTCAAGGCGCAATGGCTTCAAAATTCCGTAATGCAGGCCAAACCTGTGTTTGTGCGAACCGTTTCTACGTTCATAGCAAGGTGCATGACGAGTTTGTAGCAAAATTCGACCAAGCCGTTCAGCAGCTCAAAATTGGCAACGGCTTAGATGAAGGCGTCACTATTGGCCCTGTGATCAGTGAAAGGGCGAAACAAAACATCCAAGGTTTGATTGACCGAGCGATGGAACAAGGTGCGCAGCCTGTAACCTCAACTCAAGCGCTTGACGGTTTGTTCATTCAACCTGTGGTTCTTAAAGATGTAAAACACAGCATGGACATCGTTCAACAAGAAATCTTTGGCCCAGTCGCGCCTGTGATGAAATTCGAAACCGATGAAGAACTTATCGAGATGGCCAACGATACCATTTATGGTTTGGCGTCTTACTTCTACAGCCAGAATATCCACCGTGTATGGAAGGTAGCAGAAGCACTTGAGTACGGTATGGTTGGCATTAATGACGGCATGATCTCAACTGAGGTTGCCCCTTTCGGTGGGGTTAAACAGTCAGGCATTGGTCGTGAAGGCGCTAAAGAAGGCATCGATGAGTACATGGATATAAAGTATTTATGTTTCGGTGGCAACTAAGCTTCGGGGGGAATTAAGGTTTTGGCGAAAATTAGGTTTGGTGATAGATAAGATAACTGCTTTTCATTTCTAAACTCAGCTCCCACATCTAACCAAAAACCAAAAAAAAGCCGCGCTATAAAGCGCGGCACCTTGGGCTCGGTTAAAGGGGGTTTCTTTTTTTAGTATTTTTCTTTCTCTGTTTTTGTTATTAGATCACTTTCCTATTTCAGTGATTTAGGCTTTTTGTGCTTTCGCTTATCTGCGATTTAGCACTTTCCGACTCAAATACTCTGCGCTTTCAGTTTTAGGCGCATCGCGTGTAACACTGGCTCGGTATAACCACTCGGCTGAGCACAGCCTTCAAATACCAACTGACACGCTGCGGAAAACGCAATGCTGTTTTCGAAATCAGGCGCCATGTTTTGGTAGCTTGGATCCCCAGCATTTTGCTCATCAACCACTGCTGCCATGCGCTTCATAGTTTTCATTACCTGGGCTTCCTCGCAAATACCGTGACGTAACCAGTTAGCAATGTGTTGGCTTGAAATACGCAACGTTGCACGGTCTTCCATTAACCCTACATCGTTAATATCAGGCACTTTCGAACAACCGACACCTTGGTCAATCCAACGAACTACGTAACCAAGAATACCTTGCGTGTTGTTGTCCAGTTCATTTTGGATATCTTGAGCTGTCAGCTTTTGATTGCCTAGCAACGGGATAGTAAGAATATCGTCAACATTTGCTCTCACACGCTCACGAAGCTCTTTCTGACGGCTAGGAACACTCACCTTGTGATAGTGCAAGGCATGCAGAGTCGCCGCGGTTGGAGAAGGAACCCAAGCGGTATTGGCTCCGGCTTGTGGGTGTCCAATTTTTGCGTCCATCATCTTGGCCATGTTATCTGGCTCTGGCCACATACCTTTACCAATCTGGGCTTTACCTTGCAGGCCACAAGCTAAGCCAAGATCAACGTTTTGATCTTCGTACGCGCCAATCCATGTCATGGTTTTCAGCTGTGTTTTAGGAGCAAAAGGACCCGCTTCCATACTGGTGTGGATCTCATCACCCGTTCGGTCTAGGAAACCTGTGTTGATAAACACCACACGGTCTTTGGCTGCGCGAATACACTCTTTCAAGTTCACAGAGGTACGACGCTCTTCGTCCATAATGCCGACTTTGATGGTGAAGCGGTCTAAACCTAGTGCATCCTCAATGCGACCAAACAATTCATTGGTGAAAGCCACTTCTTCAGGGCCATGCATCTTAGGTTTTACAATATTGATGCTGTTCGCGGTCGAGTTTTGGTAAGGGCTATTACCCTTTAAATCGTGCATCGCGATGAGCGATGTCACCATGCCATCCATGATACCTTCAGGCACTTCATTACCTTCTGCATCAATAATCGCAGGGTTAGTCATTAGGTGGCCCACATTGCGTATGAACAACATGCTGCGACCTTTAAGTGAGATTTCACCCCCCGTCACACTGGTGTATTGACGATCGGGGTTAAGATTACGAACAATGGTTTTACCGTTTTTCTCTAGCGACTCTTGCAGGTCGCCCTTCATTAAGCCTAACCAGTTTCGGTAAGCCAATGCTTTGTCTTCACCATCAACCGCAGCGACCGAATCTTCGCAATCCATAATCGTGGTCAGTGCCGATTCCACCAGCACATCTTTAATACCTGCAACATCGACGCTACCAATTGGCGCGCTCGGGTCGATTTGAATTTCAATATGGAGATTATTGTGTTTAAGCAGGATACAAGAAGGTGCGCTTGCGTCTCCTTGATAACCAATAAACTGGTTGCGATCAATTAGAGTGACTTCTTCGCCATTATCTAGCGTTGCTGTCAGCGTGTTGCCAATGCTCACATCGCTGATGCTGTATTTGGTCACGTCTTTATGAGAAACACCATTCAGCGGTGCGGCGTCATCAAGGAACCCGCGAGCATAGCTCACGACTTTAGCGCCACGAACAGGGTTAAAGCTTCCACCTTTCTCTGCACCGTCGCTTTCGCTGATCACATCGGTGCCGTAAAGCGCATCGTATAAACTGCCCCAACGCGCGTTTGCTGCGTTAAGTGCAAAACGTGCATTCATAATTGGAACGACAAGCTGTGGTCCTGCTTGGGTGGCGATTTCTGGCTCGACATTTGCTGTTGTCACTTGAAAATCATCGCCTTCAGGGACTAGGTAGCCGATCTGTTGTAGGAACTGTTTGTACTCTGCCGCATCTAGCGTTTGTCCAGCACGCTCTTGGTGCCAGGCATCAATTTGATGTTGAAGATCGTCGCGCTTTATAAGCAATGCGCGGTTCTTAGGAGCCAAATCTTCAAGGATGGTTGCAAAAGATTGCCAAAAGTCTTCAGCGACAATGCCTGTTCCAGGGATTACCTGCTCATTAATTAATTGGTAGAGGGTGCTATCAATGTTCAAGCTTCCCTGTTGAATACGACTGCTCATAAAATCTCTCTCAAGCTAACTGATGACTACTGAATAAATTTACGCAACGGACATAAATTTAGCTAATTTATGCCAGTTATATTGGATATTCATATAAAAAATACCCTACAAACTGTGTTATTCCGTCACTCCGCTCTCGATTTCATTGGCAACACTTTTAATCAAGCGACGCATCCACTGGTGGTCTGGATTGGTTTGTAATAATGGACTCCACGCCATTTTCACTTCAAACGGTTCAATCGCAAAAGGAGCAGGTTTGATCAACAGCCTTGGATTATTTCGCTGCAGTTGCGCGGCTTTGGTTGGAATGGTCAGGATCAGATTCTTCTGTTGAGCGAAGAGAATGGCTGATAGGTAATGTCGAGTAAACACCGTAATATTGCGTGTTTTTCCGATACGAATAAGGGCTTCATCTATCCAACCGAGCTTTTGCGCTTCACTTGGATTGATCCCGACTCCGGTTCCCATCCCCGTCTTACTTACCCAGATATGTTGCGCCTTTAAATAAGACAAAATATCAAAGTTATCGGCTATTGGATTATCACAGCTAAATAGGCAAGAGAACCCGTCGTGCCAAAGGCTCATCTGGTGAAAGGACTGTGGAATGTCATCAAAACGGTTGATGATAATGTCCACTGTTCCTTGTTCTACATCCTGATAGCTCACATCACTTGGCGTCATTATATCCAGTCGTATTTTCGGCGCTATCTCGCTCAGTTTTTTCAATAGCGGTTGAATAATGGTCGATTCCGCATAGTCACTCGCCATGATACGAAACACGCGTTCACTGTCTTCTGCATTAAACTCTGTGGTCGGTTGGAGTGTCTTTTCTACATTCGCCAAGATGTTGCGGATCAGAGGTTGCAACTTTTGCGCGCGCTCGGTCGGCACCATCCCTTCACTGGTTCTCACCAATAGCGGGTCTTCAAACAGATCACGCAATCGGCGCAGTCCATTACTCATGGCTGGTTGAGTTATTCCTAATTGATTTGCCGCTCGTGTAACGTTTCTTTCACGTAGCAACATGTCTAAATACACAAGTAAATTAAGGTCTATACGAGCAATATTCATAAGAAAAATACCGAATATAATAACTATAAATTAACAAAATTATCACATGCGTGGTTATTCTTTGTCCATAGCAAAGTTTTAATCCAAGCCAATTTGGCAACCATACCCCACGTGAAACTAAGGAATAGTTATGTCGCAAATTACACAAGATATCGAAATGATAGAAGTTGCAAAAAGCGCTGCAGGTGCTCCATGGGATGCAATCAATGCTGAATCTGCTGCTCGTATGCGAGCTCAAAACAAATTCAAAACAGGTCTAGATATCGCGCAATACACGGCAGATATCATGCGTGCGGATATGGAGGCTTACGATAAAGACAGCTCTCAATACACTCAATCTTTAGGTTGCTGGCATGGTTTTATCGGTCAACAAAAGCTGATTTCGATTAAGAAGCACTTTAATGGCAAGACAGATCGCCGCTACCTATACCTATCAGGTTGGATGGTTGCTGCACTTCGCTCAGACTTTGGTCCACTTCCAGACCAATCAATGCATGAGAAAACATCGGTTGCAGGCCTAGTAGAAGAACTATACACATTCCTGCGCCAAGCTGATGCACGTGAACTGGGTGGTTTATTCCGTGAGCTAGACGCTGCACGTGAAGCAGGCGACGTTAACCAACAAGACCTTATCCAAGACAAAATCGACAATCACGTAACACACGTGGTGCCAATCATCGCGGATATCGATGCAGGTTTCGGTAACGCAGAAGCGACCTACCTAATGGCTAAGCAGATGATTGAAGCGGGTGCTTGTTGTCTACAAATCGAAAACCAAGTAGCCGATGAGAAGCAATGTGGTCACCAAGATGGCAAAGTTACGGTTCCACACGCTGACTTCCACGCAAAACTTCGTGCGCTTCGTTACGCTTTCCTTGAACTAGGCATCGACAACGGCATCATTGTTGCTCGTACCGATTCACAAGGTGCTGGTCTAACAAAAGAAATTGCGGTAGTGAAAGAGCCGGGCGACCAAGGTGACATCTACAATTCATACCTAGATGTTGAAGAGATTGATGTTGCAGATATGGCAGAAGGCGATGTTTGCTTCAACCGTGACGGCAAGCTAGTTCGACCTAAGCGTCTGCCTTCAGGCTTATACCAATTCCGTGAAGGTACCGGTGAAGACCGTTGTGTATTTGACTGTATTGAAGCGATTAACGCAGGTGCTGACCTACTTTGGATTGAGACTGAGAAGCCACATATCGGTCAAATCAAAGAGATGATGGACGGCGTACGTGAAGTACACCCTAACGCGAAACTGGTTTACAACAACTCTCCATCATTCAACTGGACGCTAAACTTCCGTCAGCAAGCTTACGATGCATTGGTTGCTGAAGGTAAAGATGTATCTGCTTACGACCGTGCAAACCTAATGAGCGCCGAATACGATGAAACTGAACTGTCTGCAAGTGCTGATGAGAAGATTCGTACATTCCAAGCGGACGCATCTCGTGAAGCGGGTATCTTCCACCACTTGATTACGCTACCGACTTACCACACTGCAGCGCTGTCCACCGACAACCTTGCGAAAGAGTACTTCGGCGACCAAGGCATGCTGGGTTACGTTGCAAATGTTCAACGTAAAGAGATCCGCCAAGGCATCGCATGTGTTAAACACCAAAACATGTCTGGTTCAGACATCGGTGATGACCACAAAGAGTACTTCGCTGGTGAGAATGCACTGAAAGCAGCGGGCGAAGCGAATACGTCTAACCAATTCGATTAATCGCTAACACTTTTGATTAGTCGCTAACACTAAAGCCTCCCCCGCCCTTCTCTCTTACTTAGGTAAGACCGGGGGAAGGCTTTGAGATAAAGCTTGTACTGCCGGCTTTATCTCAAAGTCTAAGAATTGTGTTCTACACCACGGTCAGCTAAGCAACATCTGTTTAAGCTAACTGTATTCATGTTTGTTGAGATTCCTGTTTGTTGATCTTTCTTTTGATTGAGAGTGCCTATGACTTCAATACCTAAACACCTACAAGATGCAAAAACGCTGCTATCAGAAAATGGTTTCGCAACGGGTGATACTTGGTATCACGGCACGTCTTCAGCCTTGCTTGCTTCAATTAAAGGTCAAGGGCTGAAACGCTCTGGAGACAAAGCACTCAATGAAGCCGCTTCAAAAACCATGGCAACGATTGGCAACAACTACACCGAGTCGGTTGAACCTGTGTTTCTGACTCAGAGTAAAGAGCTGGCGTATTACTGGGCGCAACAAACCGTTCGTGAGCGCAGTGTTCGTTTCGAAGGGGAAGAACAACCTATCGTGTTAGCGGTAAACCTGTCTGAAAAGCAACATGCTAAAGTAAGACCGGACGTGGGTGCGATGAGCCTGTTAATGATGAGTGTGGGCGAGCAGTTCATGGCTCACATGGCTCAGGTTTATCAAGAGAACAACATCGCAGGCCCAGACATTGAGCTTCGAACAGCGGAGCGTATGGATTATCTCAATAAACTTGGAATGGCCTACATTGATGAAGACATCAGCCGAGCTTGTGTACAAGAGCTGTCAGAGCCGGAACTGACCAGTTAATTAGGTTCATTACGTAAACACTATTCAGAATAAAAAAGGGCTCCTAATCTAGGAACCCTTTTTAAGTGTGACGTTTTTTACATGCTCGTTAATCAATGGACTAGTTAATTTATGGACCAGCTAATCTATGGACACAAACGACCTTTCTGTGCAGGTTGCATCATTTCGATGTCACCTTGTAGAGAACGATAAACAACAGTGTTCCACACCTGACCATTATCCATTTCAAACTCGATCGCGTAGTTCAAACCCGCGACTACTTGAGTGCGAACGCTCAAGATTTTTTCGAGCTTTGCTGAGGTATTCATTTGTCCAAGAACCACATCTAAAGCTTGCTTGGCTTCTGGGGTAACATCGCTTTGTGACCAACCACCTGTCAGGTTCTTAGTGCTACAGATTGGATTCGCTTTCTCTTGTGGTTTAGCAGAAACATCAGACTCCTGACTGCACCCTGCTAACACTGCAACACTAAACACGGCTGCTAATCCAAGTAATGATGTTAATCGTACTTTTTTCATGAATCCTCTCTACATCGTTCATTCAGTCATTTACGAGAGATTACCCGTAATGATGTTTCATATGCAGGCAAGCTTAGACCTCGAATGTCATCACTTCATCAGAGATTATGGTGTAACTACTCAATAAATACAGAGCACTGTCAGAAAACCAAAGCCGGACAATAAGCAGACAAGTAAATATTTGAGAACACACTAATTTAGGGGTTCATGAATTGATCGAAAAATAGCGAAACCATGTTGTTTAGGATTAGTACAAGTAGTAAACTCCCACTTTAAATGCAGCTTGTTTTTGAGAAACTAAACGCACAAAAAGTTAGGACAACTTTATAAAGTAACTACTCTCAAACATCAGCCATAGATACATCTCTCATAAACGGGTACAAGTCACATAAAAATAATTAGATAAACTTAGGCGGTTCACTACATGGAATTAATGTCGTCTTTAGGTTCACTGTTGGCTAGCAGCCTGCCTATCGAAAAAAAACAACACGCTCTGGTTGAACTCGTACTCCACACTTATCAACCGCAACAGCGCACGGCTCTTTTCAAAACAGTGGCAGAACATCGTCGAAGCCAAATAGAATTGCTTTTCCCTGAACATCAAACAAAAAGCGACTCTGTAATGTTTGAAGTAATGGACTACCGCGATCTGATTCAACGTTACCCAAGTACATTATCCGCAGAGGTTGCTCTGCTGGAAGAGGCTGTAGGACAGTGCTATATGCATTGGTTAGACTTTTGGTGTGAATGTGAAATTTCCGCAATCAAAGCAAAATTACCATTGAGCACCCATGCCCTTTATCCTATGGATCTGCCCATTAAAGATAGTGCTTACTATGGTGTAATCATTGACCAAATAGAAAATAGTCAACTCATAGTACAAACGCCAACTTGCCCTCAAGGAGTACCAATCAGCGATGCTATTGCTTTAAGCAACCTTGAGGTTTTTATTAAAGGTGAGAAGTGGTATGAGATGCTACCTTTACTCCACTTATCACAAACAGGTAAGCACTTTATTCTACTCAAACACCCAACAGATGAAGCCTTTCCAACCCTAGTCTCTTCAGCCCTAATTCAAGATTGGTCAAAATATGAAACTTGGCTAAGCTACGCCCCCATGTTTAGCAATGAAAAATGGAAGTACAGTTTATCCGAACGTGGCTATGAGGGACTGGCAGAGCTACATATTTTTACTCCGCCGGCCCTATCAAAGTGTGACTCTATTCCAGAGTTCGATAATAAGTTCCAATTACAATTAGCCGAAATGCAAGCTGTATGTGAAATTCTACGCCTAACCGTGAGTGGAAATATTCAACAAAAAATCTACTTTCTTTATCTTGCTCAAAAAGAGATGCTCAACTTGTTACATCAAGCGGGCTATAAAATTGGTTTCACCATTATAGATCAACCTTTGATACTCGATTTTTACAAGGCTATCGAACCACAAGCATACTTGCCGCTAGGGTCTTGTGACTTGAACGAAACGAACTTAGTGACTTACCGCGGGTTATGGAATATTGAACTGATGTTGAAGGCATTCAATCATGTCAACTTTCGAGACTATAGACGGTGCCTCCGTGAAAATAAAAATACAGCGTGGCAAATAATATGAAGACGCTTGATCTTGGGCTAGAGGCGATGTTCTATGCTAAAGCCATCACTCTGCTTGCAACGGTCGCTGTTGTTGTAATGTGGCTGTTCTACTATTGTTATCGCCTTAAACAAAAGAACGAAGCGATAGTGGGGACACACCATGTACCTTACATCGCATATTCCATCTGTATTATTACGTGGATCAGCAGTAATGCCTACTTCCACACCGGCTTTTTGCCAGGACTTGGTACCACAGCAGCCATATTCGCAGCAAAGTTGGCCAACCTCAGCTCTTTCCTTGCTTTTGCCTTTGCGTATTACTTCTCGTGTCAGCTCGCAGCCGAAAACCGCAGTGGTAAAATCCATAGGTGGCAACAAACCATTCTCGCGAGCATGACGGGCTACTCCTTCTATATCAATTTGACCCCAGGGTTAACGGTAGAAGATGTCACCATTACTGCTCCAAGCCAATTCGTGATCGAGTTTGGCCCGCATACACCCTACTTTTTCATGGGGGTTATCAGCTTGATTGCCCTTACATTGACTAATCTAGTGACCATGCGTGCCAATAGCAGCAAGCTAACATTAGCCAAAACCAACTACATGATTACGGGCATCTTGGTATTCATGCTATCTACCGCAACGATTCACATTGGCATTGCCTATTTCCTACGTGACTTCTCACTCACTTGGCTTCCCCCAGCCTTGTCGCTCAGTGAGATGTTATTTTTTGGCTATGCACTGCTGACCTCTCGCTTCTACAGTTTGAAATACCTTACATACATAAGCCTTAATGTGCTGTTGGTGTGTGCAATATTGTTGCTACCTTTTGGTACGGTATTTATCCCCCTAACTGACGGTAACCAATGGCTTTTAGCCATCCCTATTAGTGCGATGATCGGCGTCGCTTGGAATCTACTCTACAAACGCGTAAGTCCTTACTCCTCATTACTTGTCTTCAGAAACAAAAAGACACCGGTACAACAAATCCTCGCATTAGAAGAAGACTTCAAGTTGTCGATTGACGATGCCATGCGCCGTTTAGGTAGCCAACTGCAAATCCCAGAAGACAAGCTTCGACTAGTTAACAGCAATTACAACGAAACCTTCTACGAAGATTACCTATCTAGCACAAAATCCGTTCTAGTGTTCGATGAGCTTTCTGAAAAACTCGATTATACTCAGCCAGCTAAGCGGTCACTAAAAGCACTTTATGACAAGATGAGTTCGAACAACACCGCGTTGGTCATGCCACTATTTGGACACAAAAAATCAGTCACACACTTGCTAGTATCATCGCACAAAAGCAACAATCGTATGTTCTCTAATGAAGAGATCTCTGCACTGCAAACCTTGTTAACTAGAGTACAAAGCACAATCGAAGCCGACAGGCGTATTCGCCAAAGTCGTGCTCTGGCTAACTCAATCGCTCATGAAATGCGTAATCCACTGGCTCAAGTGCAACTGCATTTTGAGGTGTTAAAGCAGCACATTGATAATCAAGCACCAACTCAACAAATCTTGACTGACATTGAGAGTGGCCAAGCAGCAATTCAACGCGGACGGCAACTGATTGACATCATCTTGCGAGAAGTCAGTGACAGCTCACCTGAGCACGGGCCAATCACCATGACCTCAATCCACAAGGCCGTGGATCAAGCTGTCAGCCACTATGGCTTTGAGAATGAAAAAATCATTGAGCGCATTCGTTTACCGCAACACGCTGATTTTGTGGCAAAGCTGAATGAAACCCTATTCAACTTCGTCATTTTCAACCTGATACGCAATGCAATCTATTACTTTGATTCTTACCCAGACAGCCAAATTGAGATCAGCACCAAAACAGGATCTTACGAGAACGTTCTCATATTTCGTGATACCGGCCCCGGCATTGACGAAGCCATTGTTCATAAGGTCTTTGATGACTTTTTCTCTTTCCAAAAAAGCGGTGGTAGCGGCTTAGGTCTGGGTTATTGCCAACGAGTGATGCGTTCATTTGGTGGCAGGGTAGAATGCCATTCCAAACTTGGTGAATTTACTGAGTTTCACTTGTACTTCCCTATTGTACCCAATGCTCCAAAAGCGGAGACGCTGCGTACGCCTAATTTCAACGGTTGGAAACACAACCAATCAATGGAAGATAAAGCCGAAGCTGATGTAAAACCAGAGACCCAAACCCCAAGCGGTAATAAAGAGCCTGAACCGGCAAGTGCGCTAACAGAACGCACGCAAGCAGAAAATCAACCAGCATCAAGCCATCTTGCACCGACAGTACTTATTGTCGATGATAAAGAGGTACAGCGCACGCTTGTTCAGATGTATTTGAACCGAATGGGCGTTAACAGTTTGCAAGCCAAAAACGGGAAAAATGCCGTCGAGTTGTTCAGAACACACAAGGTTGATTTGGTCTTAATGGACGTACAAATGCCAGTAATGAACGGCTTTGACGCAAGCTTGATCATTAAGGCACGCTCACCTCAAACACCAATTATTGCTTTGTCTGGTGAATCAGGACAACGTGAACTCGACATGATCAATCAGTTAATGGATGGTCGACTTGAAAAGCCAACCTCATTGGATGCACTACAAAACGTGCTTGATAGTTGGTTGAGAAAAGACGCAACGTCTAACGCTTCTAAGGAAACAGAGAATTAGTATTAAACACCGTAATCTCACTCATCATCTGATCATCTGATCATCTGATCATCTGATCATCTGATCATCTGATCATCTGATCATCTGATCATCACGATTAAACCAGTAATATCAGCAGAGCAATTCAATAGTTAATCAAAACTCGCGTCAAAAGTCCTTCTTAGCAGAGAGTTTTGCATTGGGGTAATTGGCTCTATAACTTTACAGCATCTAATATTCACTTGACCGGCATTGATTCTAGTCCATTGATTTTTAGAACAATAACCTTACACTTCCAGGTAAGTAGATGAATTATATCTTGTTTAACTCGTGAAACAATTCCATGATTTATAAAGCAAAAAGGTTTATACATCATAATGTGTTATTTAAAGTACTGAAATTATCATGACGCTCAAAGAAATCCTGAAAATTCCCAATGTCCGCTACTTCTTGATGTTCAGAAGCAGCTACTTTGCGCGTTTTTATTACCCTATTTTCACCCTACTCTATTTAGATTACGGCTTGACCCTTTCTCAGTTTGCCATGCTCAACGTAGTTTGGGCGGCGACCATTGTGCTTGCGGAAGTACCATCAGGGGCATTCGCCGATACCTTAGGTCGCAAGAAACTGGTGGTGCTGTCTTCGATCGTGATGTTTGTTGAGATCGCCATGATCGCTCTTGTGCCGACCGGAGATGCCAATCTAGTCTTCATTGTGTTTCTGGTTAACCGAATTCTCAGTGGCTTAGCAATGGCACTGGCCAGCGGCGCCGACGAGGCATTGGCTTACGACACTTTGAAAGAGCAAGGCAATGAAGAATTGTGGCCGAGAGTGCTGCAAATCCAGCTTCGTGTCGCCTCAACCGTCGGTATCTTTGTCACACTAATTGGTGCGGCGATGTATGACGTGAACTTTATGGCGAACATCTTTGATTTCCTAGGATTAGCCGAGCCAGAAAGCACTAAAGACCTGATGCGAATTCCTGTTTTCGCTACCCTGTTTGTCGCAATGATCGCCATTTATGCCGCAGTTAACATGCGCGAAGAGAAAAAGGTGATGCCAAGCGATCAAAGCAAATTAGCAACCACCATCGCCAGCCTTAAATTAACGGCTGACACAGGTAAGTGGGTACTTGCTACGCCTTACGTGCTGTTCATCTTGCTCTACTACAGTCTATTCGAACACACCTCGCGAATGTTCCTAACCATGAACAGCCAATACTATCTGGCTATTGATATTCCAATTCTCTACTTTGGTTTTATTGGCGCAGGGATCAGTTTACTCAAAATCATATTGGCGGGACAAAGCCGTAGATTGGCGGAAAGCATCGAGCCTAAAACCTTTGTTTTAGTCATGGGGTTAGCAAGCATGGCGACCTACTATTGGATCAGTTTAGGTTGGTCGGTTTATGGCGTAATACCGGCGTTAGTGCTGATCTTTATCATCATGACGATGAACATATTCATCAGCTACCATCTGAATAGAAAAACCGAATCACACAACCGAGCTACCGTCCTAAGTTTTAAAGGTCTGATGTTTAACCTTGGGTATGGCTTGATCGGTATTTTGTATGCCTACTACTATAAGTTGGTCTCTAATAATTACACCGAGCAAGAGATAGAACAGAACCTCGCCTTCCTAGCATCACTATCTTCGTTCTGCTACTACTTCGCCTTATTGTTCGTTTTAATTAGCGCGTTGTTCTATTTCAAAAACAAGAAACAGCCGATCTTCAGAAGAGCGCTCTAATACCTAATAGAAGATTAATGAAGAGGCTCTGTTTATAAAAATCCCATCGCGCTGCTCTTGTTTCTACGCAGCAGTATTGGTGATGTGGCAGTAGTTTGAATACCTCACAAGCCAAGCAAGGTTCAATTGTCTTGATTAAACGACATCAAGCATTAACGAGTTCGTCAGTATGACTAGGACAAATTGAAGTCATATTGCGACCGTTTGTTTTCGCGTGATATAACGCTTTGTCGGCTCGGCTAATAAACCCATCCCAACACTCATGTGGGTGAAGCTGAGCAACACCAAAACTCGACGTCAGAAACATCTCATGTTTTTGTACTGCTGATATTTCTGAAATGGACATTCGTAACTTGCTAGCCATAACCTGAGCTTGTTGGAAATCGACATTAGGCAATAAAATCATTATCTCGTCTCCACCAAAACGAAACGCACTGGCTCTAGGTGATGTTTCTATTGCACTTTTAGCCATTTCAGCAAAAGACTTGATGACAAGATCGCCCACAATGTGCCCGTGTTGATCATTAATCGACTTAAAGTTATCAATATCCATCATTATGGCACTAATAGGCGTGCTACCCGCCTGCTTCATAATGACTGGAATCATTTCATCTAAAGCTCTGCGGTTTCCAAGTGCCGTTAAAGGGTCGCTGTAAGATAGCTCGTGAATAGAACTAAGCAGCCTTGCATTGATCAACCAAAGCATTGTGAAGCTCATCGACACGATAAGAACAATACTCACTAAAAAGGCAAGTTGATGAATGAGCGTGGCCACCATGAAATCCTGCAACTCAGCTGAAAATAGCGTAACCAATACTCGGAACGCCATAAACCCGCCATATATCAAAAATGACAAAGCCATCATCCGAGTTGCTAAGGTCAAGTCATCGCGTTGACCTTTTAATACAGCAAAGGCAGTGCAAAGAGTCACAAAGGCCAAATATAAACTAATAAGGATAATTCGAGCCTTGATGGAAGGTTCATAGTACGTGAAATGAATAAAACCTAGCAGAAGAGCCAACATCATCAAACTGCTGAAGTAGGTGCACTTTAAAGAATACTCTCGGAACAGGCATAAACTATACAAAGCGAGATGAAACCCAAGCGCAATAACCATATTGGCACCAACAACAGTGACCCAATCAGGGAGCTCCCCTCTTAGGCTCAACATCAACGGCCCAGTTCCAATAACAAATATTGAAAGGGAAAAGCTAGAAAGCCCTTTAATTGGCTGTTGGGTAAATTGGAATAACAATAAGCCAATACAGTAAATGAAAGAGAACAAAATAATAATAAAATTAAGTGTTCTCATATCCAGCGAAAAACCATCCATGATTTACTATCTTCCCTATGTTCAATCCAACCGCATCGTACTGATAATTATCTAAATAATACAAGAATACTTACTATCCATTTTTTATCTCTGAAAAAATGCGACTTATATCTCACTTAAGAGTGAACGACACTCATTTCATATGGATAAGTATGCTCTGTTTAAAATGATGCACAATCAATTTCAAATGACTTTCGAAGGCAGATTATTGCGATATCAAACATTTACTCCGCTCATTCATTACCTATAAATTCAGAAACGGGTCAAGCTATATCCACGATCGCGCACCTCACCTAAACGACCCACACTCGCTATTTTCGCTAGTTACTTGGTTGAATCACTGGTGTCTGGCATTATGCGCCTATTAAACCTGTGGTTATTACACAGCAAAGAATGAACGAAGGTAGTCAGTGGTAGAAAACAGCCAACAATTAAGTGACCGTTACAACGAACATGGTTACTTTGTTATCAGAAATTATTTCGATGAAGCTCAAATTGCATCGCTTAGAAAAGTCGTGCTGAAATTTCATGAATCATGGAAAGCAGACAACGAAGAATTCTATAAAGAAGAAGCATTTAACTCATCTTTAATTACGGGAAGCGAATATTTGCCCGCCGACGATAGAACTGTACTGTTTGACTTCATCGGCTCAAAAAAAGTGATGGAAGTGGTCGATGCGGTGATACCGAACAAACCTGCCTTCATGAATACACAGCTGTTTTTCAACCCTGTGAACCCGCAACAAAAAGACTTCTGGCATCGTGACTGTCAATACGACTACGACGTTGATGAACAGATCAAAGTCATCATGGAAACCCAGGTATTGCATCTGCGAGTGCCCCTTTTTGATGAGCCCGGTATGGAGCTTATCCCCGGAACACACAAGCGTTGGGACAACGAAGAAGAATACAACGTTCGCCAAGAAGTAAATGGAAAGGTAAGCAGTGATGACATCTCTGGCGGTAAACAGATACCGTTAGAAGCGGGCGACTTATTAGTCTTTTCTGCGGATATGATCCACCGAGGCCGATACGGGTTGGATCGTTTAGCATTGGATATTTTGATCTTTGACTCAGCGGCAGACTATGTCGACTACGTTGATGACGATTGTTTACCGACGCCAGCCATGCTAAGCAATATTACCGATCCAAGACTGTTTATGAACACGCTGCTCTTAAAGTCGATGCAGTACTCATAAACCACAAAGGTGCCCGAACCATGACTGTCACTAAGCCAAACACCCGAATTAGCCAGTTTCGTTTCGGTCAGCCGAAAGAATCTCTCAAGTTAGAACATGTCGCTTTAGGTGCGCTTGATAAAGATAAAGTTCGAGTACGAGTTGAGGCAACCAACATCAACCCTAGTGATCTGTTGTCGATTTATGGTGTGGGTCAATACAAACACAGCCACCAACCGCCGAGAGTGCCGGGATTTGAAGCAGTAGGAAGGGTTGTAGAGTCCGGCCATGCTGAGTTTGCAACGAATCAGCGAGTGCTCGTAGCAACCAGTGGAACATGGCAGAGCTATGTCGATGTATCACCAGATGACCTGTTCCAAATTCCTCAACATTTAGAAAATGGCTACGCCTGTCAGTTGTACATTAATGCGCTAACTGCATGGGTGTTGACGACAGAAGTAGCTAAGCTGACCCAAGAAGATGTGTTGATCATCAACGCGGGCAGCTCAGCCATCGGTAAGATATTCTCTCAATTATCAGAATCACTCGGCTTCAAAATAATTGTCGTTACATCACAACCGAAAAAATACCTGACCATTTCAAGTTGGGTGTTAGATGCAAATGATGATTTAGTTTCTCAAATTAAGGCGTTAGGCTTGCATATGCCGACGGTTGCCTTTGATGCGATTGGTGGCTCACCCGGAACCGATCTTATTCACACCCTTAGCAACAATGGGCGTTTTATCAACTATGGCACGCTGTCACTGGATTTTTACGAGCCACGTTTTTTTGAGCAGGCGAAAAGCCAAGATATAGATTTCAGCACCTTCTTCTTACGTTATTGGGAAGAGGCTGAAGGCAAAGATGTGCGCCGTGATAAATTCACAAGCATGCTAGATCACTTCATCACAAACGACATTCAGCTCGACGTCGACCGCTACCTGCCATTCGATGAAGTTCAGACTGCGATTGGCCTCATTGAATCGAAAACCACACGATTAGATGGCAAGATCATCTTGCTTCCTTAGTACATCGTTGATCGCGATAACTTGCGATCGTGTTAGGTAACCCTCCTAACACTGCGTTAAACGGGGGAGTTTAAAAAGACGTAATTACTTCAGATAAATAACGTTTGTATGTTTCGGTTTACTCAACCCAGTTTCAAGTTTTTTCGACAGAGTTTCCGCACACATAGGTTTGGCTAAGAGATAACCTTGTCCGTAGTCACAGTCCGATTGCGCTAAGAAGCTTGACTGGATCGTTGTTTCAATTCCTTCAGCAACGACCTTAATACCTAGCTGGTGAGCCATTGAAACAACTGCTGCACATAGAGCGCGGTCATTCATATCGCACTCAAGATCATTGACAAAGCTTCGGTCAATTTTCAAACCATCAATGTTGAACTCTCGTAAAAACCCTAGTGAAGAGTATCCGGTGCCAAAATCATCTAACCAGACTTTGATCCCCATACTCCTAAGGTCGTCCAACGTTTTCTTTGCGCTTACCCTATCAAACATTAGGGCCGTTTCGGTTACTTCTATATGTAACCTTGTCACTTCAACTTGATGTTTTTGTGTTTGATATTGGAATGTTCGGAGTGCTTTATCGCCATAGAGCTGCTTTGGAGACAGGTTTATCGCAACATAAAATTCAGGAGGAAGGTGATGTCTAGAATCCCACGCCTGAATATCTTTGCAGGCTTGCATTACTATCCAATCACCAAGTGTATGAATAATATCCGTGGCTTCAGCGATAGGAATGAACTCAATTGGAGAAATATTGCCCTTTGTAGGATGATGCCAACGTATAAGGGCTTCAACTCCAACGACATGCCCTGTTTTCAGGTCAAACTTTGGTTGATATAAGAGCCTAAACTGAGAAAAGTCATCGATAGCGGCTCTAAGCTCCTTTTCTATGACTCCCTTTGCTAATATCTTCTGTTCGATTTCTTGGTTGAAGAAACAGTATCTACCTTTACCATTCTCTTTGGCGCTGTACATTGCCATGTCCGCACTTTTCACCAAGTCTTCAGAGGTGTTTCCCGAATCAGGATATAAAGCAACGCCAACACTCGCTCCAACCACTACCGATTCACCTACGGAACTGAGGTAAATCGGCTGTTTTAGTGAACTCACAATATCAGAGGCAAACTTAGATACTGTATCCTGTGTCTTAACTCCTGATAAACGAAGTAAGAACTCATCCCCTCCAACTCTTGCAATCATGCATTGAGGCTCTTCCTTTGTCGTCGTTTGCCCCATTTTTGTTAACGAGTTTGTTAAAGTCTGAGCCACTTCAATTAACAGTTCATCTCCAGCTTGGTGTCCAAGGTTGTCATTAACTCGTTTAAACTCGTCCAAATCGATAAAGAAAACCGCAAACACCTCTTTTGACTGTTTGCACCGATGAATACATCGTTCAAGGCATTTAATAAACTGAGAGCGATTCGGTAACTTAGTCAGCGGATCGTTATAAGCTAAAAACTCAACTTCCTCATTCCGTTGCTTGAGGCTTGAATCCATACTATCAAACGCCTGAGCAAGTTCTCCGAGTTCATCACTGCGCTGAATGTTGTTTGGTACTTGGAAAATCCCTTTACTGATGCGTTTCGAATGTTGTAGGAGTTGATTAATCGGACGAATCATCGTCTTCGCTAATAACATGGAAAAGAGTAAGCTCACCAAACACATGAACATTGTCAAGATTATGCTCAACACCGCGCTATAGCTTCTACTTGACTCAGTAATATCCTTGATAATGGTGTTATTTTTCTCGATATCGTCTTTCACGGCCTTTAAGGAGTAGCTCATCACTATGCCACCTAACCGAGTCTTATTCATCGTGATTGGACGCGCAACAATCAGTGCTGATGAATTGATTTCAGTGTAAGCTTCCTGCTTATTCAAGACATTTTCTTGCACTCTTGGCATATCCAAGTTGGAGCCATAACCGAGTACTACATCTTCTCCTGTGTGAACTATCAGACCATTAACATCAAAAACCTTTATGAATACGACATCTTTATTTTCAAAGGCCGGGTCTAAAATGGAGTTGATATTATCGATATCATAAAAATACATCGGATCAAAAAGTGCCTCTGAGAGGTACTCAACCGTTTGTTCTGCTTGACTCTGTGCTTGGGAAGTAAAGTTCTCTGCAATGTTAGTTGCCGTTTCTTCCAGAATTTCATCACTATAATATGAAGATATCAGCCACTGAGACAAGGAAAGGCAGCCCATAGTCAAAACGACCATAAGCATGTTTCCGAGAACCAATTTACCTTTTAACTTCATAAGCAATGACTTCTCTAGTTAACGGGAGATATATTCATCAACCAGTTGTTTTTGCGCTTTCGCCCGAGAAAGACTTTCTACAATCTCTGGTGTGATAGCATCAAACTTTTTCGTCTTCTTATAGGCTTTCAAAGCCTGTTTACCTTCTTCACTTTCATGAGCCGAAAGCAATACTAAGAGCATGTTTTTCTTAAGTTCGGAAGAGAGATCAGGGCGTATTAGTACTAGTGAGCGGGGAATCGCTTGAGAAGTATGGATTACCTGAAACTGTTGTTTTACCTGCTCGGGAATTTCTTTCTCCCAATCGAGATTACTAAATGCAGCTGACGCAACAATATTACGATGAACCCAGCTCATCATGTTAGATTCTCCTCCAGACTTTGAATATTCATCGGAGAAAAAATAACCCACCTTGTCTTTCGGTGGATATTCTCTAGGGGAGCTTAGCTCATAGAGCTTATATCCTTGCCCAAGCAGTATCGCCGCAGGGACAAGAAATGCACTAGTAGAACCGACATCCTCAAAGACAACCGTTTTGCCTCGCAGGTCACCTAGGGAGTCGACCCCGTTATTGCGTTTGGAAAAGAAGATTGAATGATATTCCGCCGCACCGCTTTTCCATCGTCTTGCTAAAAGTTCAGCACCCGAATATTGCATTAATTCCTGTGCTGCAAACACCGTTTCAGAAACCAGATCTACCTGACCGCTTTTTATCCAAAGAGCCATTTGACGAGAGTCGCGGGCGACAACAACTTGGCCTGTTTTGATACCATGGTTAGATAGATTTTCAGCTAAGTAATCTGCAAAAGGCTGTGCACGTTTGAATGCTTTTTTGGGGTTAGAGCTAATAACCCCTATGATTATTGTTTCTGCACGCAAGGTGCTTTTCGTGTCTGCACTAGCAGATACCGTGAAAAGCGAACAAACGATTACAGATAGCAGTAAAACGAACTGTTTATAAATGGACTGACAGCTAAACATGTACGCACCAAAGTGTGATATTTATCCCTATATTCGACCTATAATATTCGAAAATCATAGAGTCTGCCATCTTGTAATAGCGATTAGTGGTGTAAGCACACAATCACGAATAAATTAATCTCATGACGTTGACAACAAGTTGTTAATAGAGCATCTAAAGTGAATATGTAGAATAAATAGCCTTCATTCTATCCATAGGCGTATAGGAAAGGCTTGAGCGAGATTGCGAATAATCATACAAACATAAACTCTCACGGGAGAATTTACTATTTTCAGGGGCTTAGGTTTTGCTGCTGTATAAGTTTACCTTTAGTGGGCTAAATATCGATATTAACAGGCACCAAAATATCTTCGTTATTAATTGCTGCGCCAATAGATTAAAACTCAGCTGTCGCAAGTATAACGACACTTTGGATACATAGAGCAACCATAAAAAGACATACCAGATTTAGCTCCTCGTTTAGCTACACGCATGACAAGTTTCGATTGGCAATTAGGGCAAATAATAGATTCGACGTCTACCCTGTGTGTTTGGGGTGATGGTTTATTTTGAAAGCTACGCCCATCCTCAATCATATGAACCAGTTCGCTACCGTTGACTAACCACAGGCGCTTATCGAGAGAAAAAGCGACAGCCTCAGAAGTAAAGTCACCTGAAGTTACGACAATCATCTTACTGGCATTGTTCGCGATCATGACACCGTACATTTCCCTTAAAACTTGTACTCCTACTTTACGAGACTTCCAATGCTTACATTGTACAAGGCTTAATTCACTATCCTTTGTTAGCCATATATCAACACCGCCATCAGGTTTTTGAGCGAAAGACTGTTTGACCGCATACCCTTGAGACTTAAAGTATTCTCCGATGTAACTTTCAAATTCCATCCAGCTCAGGTGATTTAGTGGGGAGGCATTCCTATGAGTTTTAATCTGAGAATTGGTCGTGAGGTAGCTTTTTTTCCTTTGATATTGTTTGAAAAACGCTATTGGTGCAGGGATCAAAAATAAGAGCGAAAAATAGGGAGCCATCAAGGGCAAGTTTGGAACAATGGCTTCAAAAATGAAGTTATTGCTATCCACGGCCAAGCTAGGTAATAGATATGAAAGTCCAAAATAAATACAAGCCGAGAGTACTACGCTTAGCCACCATGGAGCGTCCATTAAGTGCCATATTATTCCATCGTTTTTTCGCGCCATTTAAATTTACCTGATGAGCATTTAGATGCATTAAAACACAAGCGATAGATGGTGGGTATAGCTAGTTGGCCATATACGTCCTCTAATAGTCAAATATACTGTTTTTGATTAATTATACTTTGTTAAGATGAAGCATTTGGTAAACAACAGGGGCTGTTAGCTATGAGTAAAAGAGTCTTTAGAAGGTGGGATAAAGAGACTGATATCGCTGAAGCACTAGCTAGGCATGAAGCTCGACAACATTGCAGTAACGTAGAGATTGATCAAAACAAACGAGCAAAGCGAATAATAAGTTCTATGCATAAACAAAAATTATGCATATTCATAACCTCACACTGCAAAGTTAACCGAGTGAATGGAGTGTGGAGATTCACCTTATTATCTACCGGGAAATCGTTTGGACTGAATCGTTTATTGGAGGTATTTAAGTCTCGTAGCTACTGGACAATAGACAAGACGGCTAAGGAGAAATCTGGTCATGCGTTTTTAGCTGAGATAGATGTGGATTTGCATAACCCTAGAGTTGGTACTAGCTACAAATAAGAGCAAACTTCAAAAGGATAAACAAGTTAATGATATGCTTCAAAAAGACAATAAGTTGTTAAAACAATTGGGTTGGTAGTGTTTTTAGGTGGTGCGCATTGACGATAGAATGCAGTCGTGACGTTCATACCAAGCTTCTGTCCAGAAACGACTTAGACAGTTTCCCCATTGTTAAATTTGGCATAAAAATACGCCTAATATTTTAACCAAGACAAACTACTGTATAGGCCCACCCTTAATCCACCCAAGCAAGATAGGGGTAAAGTGGGGAAGAAGGAAGTTAATGATTTTCAGTGTACTACGCGATATTTGAGGGCTCAAAAACGGTGAAACTCCGATGTTGGTAGCATCGGGGTTTCGAATTTCTAGACTTCACGATTGGTAAGATCGATCATCTTTTCTATGCAAAGGCTGGATTTATCCAATCAATTCCTGGTAGGGAATTAGATACGGATGAAGTCCATGTGCTCAACTTTAGGCTTGAACGCGTGCCGTTGAACGTCTTGCGGCTTAACCTTAACTTCAGCGCCGTCAATCACAAGAGTGATTACTTCGTAGAATTCAGGCTTATCCATTGGTTGATCACGTCAGAGTGAACGAGTGCGATAGATACTGAACCTGCACCCAAGTAAGCTTTACGATCAAGCGCAGATCAAATCGATCGCTTTAGATATCTTCTCACAAACTTTTGCCATCACTCGGGCGCTTAATGGCGTCACATTAATAGTGGCGATGGCAAAGTGGCTTCCTATTACTACAGCCAACCATTCATCGATGTATCAGGCGAAGTAACCATTGATGGCATCACGCATCAGGTGTCTGGTAAAGGTTGGATAGACAGAGAATGGAGCTCGCAGTTCTTACTCGACTCACAACAAGGCTGGGATTGGTTTGCACTCAGGCTCAATGATGAAACTAGCTTAGTCGTGTTCCAACTACGAAGTTCAACAACAAGGGAAGCCAGTTATGCTAGCGCAAGGTTAATGAAGCAAGATGGTTCTGGCATTGAGATTTCACAGCAAGACATCAGCCTAACCGCCGTCAAGCAAACAGTAATCGACGGGCGCAATTACCCAACAGAGTGGCAAATATCAATTCCAATTCAAAATATAGAACTGACAGTCTCGGCGCTCAATCCCAGAGCAAAAATGCCGCTATCGGTTCCCTATTGGGAAGGCCCTATCTCAATTGAAGGAACACACTCAGGCACAGGTTATATGGAGCTGACGGGGTATTAAACATATCTCTACGAACACCATTACGATCCAAAGCGTGACTAAGAAGCAAACAAAACGAGACTGCTCTTTATCAAAATTCAGTTGAGCAATAAGGATCGCGTTGGATGTGTTTTTATATGAACCCGGAAAGATTTGACGCATATCGTCACTTGTTATGGAACACCTCATTAGTGATCGTATGCAGTTAACTTAATTTCCAAAACTGCCAATTCAGAGCATAAAGATATACTCTTCTGGTCAAAAAATCACAACAAACGGTTCTTATACTGTTCTGGCGTTTGGTTCGCGTAACGTTTGAACATGGTGATAAATGGACTAGCTTGGTTATAACCCAATGTAAGAGCGACCTCTTTGACTGATTGGCCGTTTCTTAACAAGTCCATCGAGTAAAGGTAGCGCACTCGCAATCGCCACTCTGTAAAGCTCATTCCAAGCTCCGTCTGGCAGTGGCGAGAAAGGGTTCTTTCCGTGGTGTGAACACGTTCAGCCCAATCTTTCAGTGTCACTTCATCGGTTGGGTTTTCTTCAACAGAAGCCAATATAGGTGCGAGGTACTTATTGTCGGTCGAAGGCAAGAAGTGGTGTTCAACCTCACGCTGCGCAAGTTGGTCAAGCAGTACCTGAACGAGCCTTTGATCTTGCTCTGTTTCCGCAACATTTATCCCACGATCGCGAAAATCATCGATGATAGAAGACACAATCGGCGTGATCTTTATAAGGCTGGTTTTATCTGGCAGATGCTGTGTTAGCTCTGGGGCGATATTTAGCGAGCAGTAGTCCAAAGGCTTACGGTTATAACTGCAATGCATCACCCCGGCCGGTACCCAAATCGCTAGATGTGGTGGCGCTAGAAATCGAGTGCTTTCCGCTTCCATCTCTAATATACCGCCACTGATCAACTGAACCTGTCCCCATGAGTGGCTATGAACTCGGGTTTCAGTGTTCGAAAGAAACGCTTCAAAATTCATAAATACGTTGGATGGTGCCTTATCAATTGATAAGGATGGATGAAGGTTTCTGGAGTGTTTTTTCAAACTTGTCTTCCTATCGCGCCTGATGTCTTTCTAAAGATACTTGTAAGTATAACGACCTGTCAAACTAGCCACATCAACTCATTTGCGACGGAACTCACATGCATTATCTCTTACCATTTTTTACAGTCTGTATCTGGGGCGCCAATGCAATCGTCAACAAGCTTGCTGCAAGCACTATAGAACCTAGTGCGATGAGTTTTTACCGTTGGTTTTTTGCGATGTTAATTCTCACGCCTTTCTGTATTCGCCCGGTGATGAAGCAGTGGGCTGTCATTAAGCCAAACTTATCTAAATTAGCGTTCCTCGGCTTTTTAGGCATGGTGTTGAACCAATCTCTAGGTTACTACGCAGGCTTAACCACAACCGCTTCCAACATGGCATTGATCACATCTCTAGTCCCGTTGATCAGTGTATTTCTAAGCGTTCCTTTGTTGCACAAGTCCATTTCTAGTTTAAGTATTGTTGGCGGTGTGTTGTCACTGTCAGGCTTAGCTCTGATGTTAGGTAAAGGCGATCCTTTATTCTTCATGCATCAAGAATTGACTCAAGGCGATCGCTATATACTGATTGCGGCTTTTGTTTATGCGTCTTACTGTGTGCTATTGAAACGCTGGAAAATGCCAATCAGTAGCTGGGTGGTGATTTACATTCAGGGTCTGTTTGCTGTCGCGATGCTTACGCCACTTTGGCTTACCAGCGAACAGCTTTTACCACCGCAACAAGCGATACCATTGATAGCTTACGCCGCGGTGGCCGCTTCAATTTTAGCGCCTTGGATGTGGGTGAAAGCGATTGATACCATTGGCGCGGATTCAAGCGCGATGTTCATGAATCTGATGCCAGTTATCGCGATTGTATTAGCTTCCACCTGGCTGGGCGAAAAGATTAACCAGTTCCACATTATTGGTGGTGTGATGGTGATTTCAGGTGTCATTCTTGCTCAAATCAAAAGAAAACCAAGGCTTGAGGCTCCCCAACCTCAGCAAAACTAACCCCGCTTAACCAGCGACAATGCCCCATTCCATTTTCCACTCAGTACCTGCCTCGTTGGCAGGTACTTTTGTCTATTGTCGATTTCTCGATTCATGCTCTCTGATTTTATTTTTCGTTCACGAAACTTTAATAACGGTATTTACTATTGCAATATCTCAGCAACTTCCGTTTAATGAACCAAGTACGGTTTAAGTGCTCAAAGCGTTAGAATAGCTCTCCAGAAAGCAGGTAACTGTTGCTCTAATCGCTCTCCTATAGTCACACGGCTCATGCAACCCAGGCCGCCATGAGCCATTTAGAAAAGTTATAGCAATGAAAGAACCGTCTAGTCACTTTGGTTTATGCAAATTTTAGCACTCTAAATTAATGCCAATATAGTTTTAAAACCTTAACTTACCAACAAAGACAGATTATTACTGCAAAATTCATTAAAAGAGTTTTCTAGCAATAATACGAAAGGAAATATCCACACGAAGGCTCTATACTTTTCGAACATAAAGTGAGCTTATAAGAAAAAATCAAAACTATCGTTTTAGGATTAATTAAGATACCATCACTTTAACTAAACCGGATAAGCAACGGTTAGTTGGCTAACTCAAAAAGGTACCGATATGAGTACCACACGGCTTAGAAACACCTAGCATTCCGCTAGGTGTTTTTTGCGATCGACCCTTTGGCCAACTTGCTCGATAAAGCACTCCTCTGTTGGAGCGTCACGTCCATCTCCTTTAAACATCAATATTCATCAACCTACCATCTGTTTGAGAAAATATTCTTAACCGTGAGATTATCCACTTTAATTTATGTCACCTTGAGTATATTGTTATTAGCAAGTAACGAGCATGTTATTCAGAACAATAATAATGAAGGAAGATAGATGAGCAGTCACAATAGCCGACAAGATGGTAAACGAGACGTTACTCTGCGTTTTTTAGCTGAACCCGGGGATGTGAACTTTGGTGGTAAAGTTCATGGTGGTGCCGTAATGAAATGGGTCGATTTAGCGGCTTACGCTTGTTCTGCTGGATGGAGTGGTAAGTACTGTATTACCGCTTACGCTGGTGGTATTCGATTCGTTGCTCCAATCCATGTGGGTAACCTTGTTGAAGTAAGTGCGAAGGTCATTTATACGGGTTCATCTTCAATGCACATCGCTATCGATGTTCAAGCCAGCGACCCAAAAGAACTCAACAACCGCCTAACGACTCACTGTATCGTTATTATGGTGGCGGTTGATGAAAATGGTAACCCGACTAAAGTGCCAGAATGGGTACCAGAAACATCAGAAGACATCGAATTAAGAGATTCGGCTATTCGTCTAATGAACATGCGAAAACAGATCGGCGAAGAAATGGAAGCGCACGTGAAGTACCTGAAATAACGTCCACCAACAGCCCTCCCCCTACAAAACCTTATTACAATGCCAAGCGCCTGCTTGGCATTGATCTATTTGACACCTTCGTGCTCTACACAGCCAAATCCGCTGCACACCCAATACAGACGATAAGAGCGTGATACCCAGTCAAAAGTTAAAATGATCCGATACTTGTTCACGGATTTATTTTGACTGTAATAAAGTCGTCATTTTGCTCTGTTTAAATACCGTCAATCATAATGGATGTATTTAAATTTCTTGGAGCCACTTTTGAGCACGACATTTCCCACCCTTTGCGAATCTACACTGACGAACTTGAAGGCAGTTGAGTATCAATGGGTTAGAAGTTTGTACGTCGAAGGCTACGACACTAATGAAATTAACCACTATATCCAAGCTTGTTTTGGCGGTGATCAGACGTTTGCGGATCTGTTTCGTCGCGTAGCTCTTTATCAAGACAGCATCTATGTTTTACTTCAGCATTTAGGTTGCGCACCTTCTAGCAAAGAGTTCTAGTCTCACATCACCTCTTCCTTTTCTTCTTCTATTTTGGAAATATTTACCACCAAATCAATAACTACCGAGAATACCCACCACAAAACATTAACACGAGTCTGCCTTTATAGGCACTTTCTGTGTAATCGACCAATCCGTTGCATCCAAATTATTGAAGTATCACGCATGGAAATATTACTCATATATCAATAGAGCTGTGGCCCCCTATACTGAGAGTCTGATTTGTGAGACTCGTTGATGTCTTCAATTAGAGAGATGAAACCAGAAAATCCAGGAAAAGAGGTGCTTCAGTATTTAATGACTGAAAGAAACCAAAAAGGCTGAGATAGAGATAGAGATAGAGATAGAGATAAAGATAGAAATTGAGATAGAGATAAAAGTAGCGGGCATAAAAAAACCCAAGTAAGTACCTGGGTTAGAGTTACAAAAAACCACTAATCATTAATAGCGTAAGGAACCTGATTAGTAGCCAGCTATGCGTAACCTGAGGGTTATTTTTATTACTGATCGGCGGCCAAACCAAATGATGTAATAAAAATGCCAATATAGAGCGACCTAACGATCGCTCTTTTTTCTTTCTTATAAGGACAGCTTATCCTTTTACACCACCCGACGTCAAACCGCCAACTAACCAACGTTGAGCCAGTAAGAACACGATAGTGATTGGAAGTGCGGAAAGTACCGCTGCTGCCGCAAAGTCGCCCCATAAGTAGTTCTGAGGATATAGGTACTGCTGCATACCTACCGCTAGCGTGTAAGAGTTCACGTCCGATAGTAGGATTGAAGCAACTGGTACCTCACCAACAACACCAATGAAAGATAAAATGAATACAACCGCTAGGATTGGTACTGACAGTGGTAATAGAACCAATCTGAACGCTTGCCAAGGTGTTGCGCCATCTAATGCTGCTGCTTCTTCCAAAGAGTTATCAATCGTCTCAAAGTAGCCCTTAATCGTCCAAACGTGCAATGCAATACCGCCCAAGTACGAGAAGATCAGACCGCCATGCGTATTCAAGCCTAAGAATGGGATGTATTGCCCTAATTTGTCGAACAGTGCATAGATAGCCACTAGAGCCAATACCGCAGGGAACATTTGAAAAATCATCATCGCTTTCAGGATAGTTTCTTTACCTTTAAAGCGCATACGAGCAAATGCGTAAGCCGATGTTGTCGACAGTGTAACAATAAGAATTGACGTAATACCCGCTACTTTTATTGAGTTCCATAACCAAGTAAGTACTGGGAACGGAGGTGGCGTTACTGAGCCATCAGCGTTAGTCACTGACATACCCAGAGCCAGCTTCCAGTGTTCCAAAGACGGGTTTTCTGGGATCAAGCTACCGGTTGCGAAGTTACCTTCACGGAACGAAATCGCAATAATCATCAATAATGGGAAGATAATTAGCGCTAAGAAGCACCACAGCGCAATATGCGTTGCCCACACTCGGTATTTAAGGCCTTTACCTTGTACCATAGCCATTGTCGTGCTCCTTAATCTTGAGACAGTTTAGTGAAACGAAGGTTTAGTAACGCTAGTGCACCAACCAATAGGAAGATAAGCGTTGCGATTGCACTTGCTAGACCAAAGTCTTGACCGCCGCCGCCCTCGAATGCAATTCGGTACGTGTAGCTTACAAGCAAGTCTGTGTAACCCGCTGGCTCAGAAGTGCCAATCATGTTCGGGCCACCGTTCGTCAATAGTTGAATCATGACAAAGTTATTGAAGTTAAAGGCAAACGCTGCAATCAATAGCGGTGTTAACGGCTTAATCATCAATGGAAAAGTGATTCGCTTAAAGTTATCAAGGAAGTTAGCACCATCGATGGCTGACGCTTCGTACAAATCTTCAGGAATCGCTTTTAGTAGACCCATACATAGAATCATCATGTAAGGGAAGCCTAGCCAAGTATTAACAATCAACACCATGGTTTTCGCTAAGATCGGGTCAGAGAACCAATTCGGGCTTAAACCAAAGATACTCTCAAGTACCATGTTGATCTCACCAAAGCTCTGGTTGAATAAGCCCTTAAAGATAAGAATCGAAATAAACGCAGGTACGGCGTAAGGCAAAATTAGTAAGACACGGTACACAGCACGGCCTTTCAGCTCTTCCCACTGCACAACGTTTGCCAGAACCAAACCAATTGCAAGTGTGAATGCAACGGTACAAATGGAGAATACAACCGTCCAAACAAAGATACTGATAAACGGTTCTTTAATGCCGTCATCTTTCCAAACACGTTCAAAGTTAGCCGTACCAATGTCAACAACAAATCCTGGAGAAATGGTGTTACCGATAAACTCACCTTTCTCGTCGACCGGTTGGTAGAAACCCACTTCCATGTTTGGTTTCAAGGTCTCGCCAGATTCATTGTTGTATAGCGTTTCCCCGTCATCTTGAAGGGTATAAAGCGGTGCAACAGCAGCAAATTTACGCAAGCCACTCATACGGATGTCATCACCATTTGGTAGATGGAAATCGACACCACTGATCACAGAGCGATTTTGGATGATCGCTTTGATCTTCTCTTTTTCACCTTGTACAGAGTCAATTACAGATAGGTCCATCTCTGTTGATGTCATGCCTTCCAGAGAAAATACATCCGTTGCTAACAGCTGGTCGCCATCTTTCACAACGATCTGGTGACCATTATCTGTTTTGTACAAAGTGAATGGGTAGCTTTCACCGCTTTGGAATGAACGGTCTAAAAGAACGGTTTGAGTACGCTCTAGAGAGAGCTGGTTTTTTGCGCTGTAGTTAGTAAACGCAAGCCCTACGGTGTATGCCAGTGGGAAAAGAATGAATAAGATCATTCCGGCAATACCTGGGTAAATATAACGGTGGGCGTAAGTTTTCTTACTACCAAAAATGTAAAGAGCCAAAGCCGTTAAAATCACAGTAAGCAGCGCAAATGCGAGCTCACCGCGAGAATACATTAAAATTGTAGCGTAGCCATTAATTAAGCCAACACTACCAAGCAACCCCCATTTGATGAAGACGCTTTTACTGCCTGGAAGGCTTGATGGTGCCGGGATCGCATCTGAACCTTGAACTGACTGCATAGAGGAACCTGCTAACGAGATATAAAAATAGAAAAGTAAGGAGAGGTTGCCCCCTCCTTAAAAGGTAGTGCTTGGTTGTTACTTAGTCATTCGAGCTTCAGCACCTTTTAGTGCTTGCTCTACTGATTGACGGCTATCAACTACGTTGCCAATAGCTTCTTCCATGCTGTACCAGAATGTTGTGAACTGAGGGATGTTAGGCATGATTTCGCCGTTCATCGCGTTATCCATTGTTGCTGCAATACGAGTGTCGCTGTCTAGTTGACGCTGGAAAGAGTTAAGAGCAACAGCACCTAGTGGCTTGTCGTCGTTTAAGCTCTTCATACCTTCATCAGTAAGTAGGTAGTTTTCCATAAACTCAACGGCTAGATCACGGTTTGGAGAAGCGGTGCTGATACCACCAGCCCATACACCAACGAATGGCTTAGACGCTTTACCGTTGAACTTAGGCAATGTTGCTACGCCGTAATCTACGCCAGCTTTCTCGATGTTTGCCCAGCCCCAAGGACCGTTAATTGTCATTGCAACGTTACCTGCTACGAATTCAGACTCAGCAACTGAGTAATCCATATCCGCAGAAATAACTTTGTCCTTTACCATCTTCTCAATGAAACCTAGAGACTTCTGAACACCGTCAGTCGCTACGCCTGCATCTTTAATGTCGTAACCTTCCGCTGTTTGCTTGAACGCGTAACCGCCGTCAGCTGCAAGTAGAGGCCATGTGAAGTAAGCGCCACCACGTAGAGGCCACATGATTGCTTTCTTGCCATCTTTTTGAAGCTTAGCGTTAAGTGCAGGGATCTCTTCCCAAGACTTAGGTGGGTTAGGAACAAGTGCTTTGTTGTAGATAAGAGAAACTGACTCAACTGCGACTGGGTAAGCGATTGTTTTACCTTCGTAAGAAACAGCATCCCATGCGAAGTCTACGATACCTTCTTTCGTTTCCTTAGAAGGTTTGATATCAACAAGAAGACCCGCTTCTGCAAAACCACCAAAACGGTCGTGTGCGTAGAAAATCATATCTGGGCCATCGCCAGCTGCTGCAACCTGAGAGAATTTCTCTTCTAGTTTGTCAGGGAAAGCGACGGTTACTTTGACACCAGTATCTTCTTCAAAGCGTTTACCTACTTCAGCCATTCCTTCATAAGCTTTGTCGCCACCAACCCAAATAGTTAGTTGACCTTCTTCGATAGCAGCGTTTGCACCAAAAGAACCCAGAGCAACGATTGTGCCTAGAGCTACAGCGCTTAGAGCGTTTTTCATGTCAATATCCTTTTTATATTTATACGTAGGGCGCATTCAATTAAGACGAGCCAGTTTTCGGAGGCTATGATCTGAGAAAATCAATGACAGCTCATCATCCTAGCCACTACGCCCTCGCTATTATGGCCTAATTTCGTGATCGTCATCCGGTAAGATTGGCGAGCGAAGTCACAAAGTAGATACTCATCGTGATCCACATCACCGTTACACGGTGGATTTATTTGAACTGGATCGCCAATTATAGATCACCCCCTTTATCTACTCCTCCCCTCCTACTCCCCCTCGTTAATTTTCTATTAGGAGGATGTACCATTACGCGAATTCACCGAAACTGCATTCATCCAAGAGTGGATAGTAAGAACCCTTTACCAGTGGATGTATGCGTTGACGCATTCTTCATTTAACTGGCTTCACTGCTCGCTGGTGTCTTAATTAGCATCGAGCTAAATCTGTGATTGAATCACGGGGGAGATTTAGCTCGGCGTGGGGGAATTAGGCACGAGTTTGGCTATGACGGGTGGGCTTGATTGAAAAGCCAAGCCCCACCCACTTTTTTCTTACTCACTCAATACTTACCAATTCCTACAGTTACTGCTGACCCAAAAATTCCTTATAATGATAAGCAGTAAAACTTAAAATTTGATCGATCGAGGACTAGCTAGATGGCGAGTGTCACGTTAAAAAACGTTTATAAATCATATGGTGATGTACAGATTTCTAAGGACGTAACCTTAGACATCAACGAAGGTGAATTCGTAGTATTCGTTGGACCATCAGGTTGTGGTAAATCGACGCTATTGCGCTGTATCGCGGGTCTAGAAGATATTACGTCTGGTGATTTGTACATTGGTGACCAACGCATGAACGATGTTGAGCCATCAAAACGTGGTGTGGGTATGGTATTCCAATCTTACGCGCTCTACCCTCACCTAAATCTTTACGACAACATGTCTTTTGGTCTTAAACTGGCAAACGCCGATAAAGCTGAAATTGACAAGCGTGTAGAACATGCTGCAGAAATCCTTCAGCTTGGTCACCTTCTTGAGCGCCAACCTAAAGCATTGTCTGGCGGTCAACGTCAACGTGTTGCTATCGGTCGTACTCTGGTTTCTCAACCAAACGTATTCCTACTTGATGAGCCTCTGTCGAACCTAGATGCAGCACTGCGTGTTCAAATGCGTTCACAAATCACTAAGCTACAGCGTCAACTGGGCTGTACCATGATTTATGTAACACACGACCAAGTTGAAGCGATGACAATGGCGGATAAAATCGTTGTACTTGATGGTGGTTTTGTTTCTCAAGTGGGTAAACCTCTTGATCTTTACCACTATCCTCAAAACCGTTTCGTTGCTGGCTTTATTGGCTCACCAAAAATGAACTTTATGTCGGTTCACATCGAACAAGTTGAAGCAGAACGCGTATTGGTACAACTTTCAAACGGCATGACTTTCTGGATCCCGGTTGATGGTACGACCGTGAATGTTGGCGACCGTATGTCATTGGGTGTTCGTCCTGAGCATTTGTTGTCTGCTGAAACTGGCGATGCAACCATTGAAGGCGACGTGATGATCGTTGAGAAGCTAGGTAACGAAACTCAAGTTTATCTAAACCTTGAAAGTGCCGATGCAGACGTAATCTACCGTCAACCAGACACACTAACGATTGAACCAGGTGACAAACTGTCGATCGGTATTCCGGCGCACCGTTGTCACCTATTCCACAGCAATGGCAAAGCATGCCGCCGCTTGTATAAAGAATACGGTACCGATGGTGCTTAGGATTTAAATCCTTTAGTACTGATCTAAAGCCTGCATTTAAATGGTGAAACTTGGCCATACCGAATCCCTCTTACCTTGTAAGGGGGATTTCTCATTTTCTGACAACGAGTTTTACTTTCATAAAATAGATCGCGCTTTGTCTGTTGTCTGTTGTCTGTTGTCTGTTGTCTGTTGTCTGTTGTCTGTTGTCTGTTCAGTATAAAAACAAAAAAGGCCTAGCGAATGCTAGACCTTTATCTGTTTGAGCTAAAAGCCATCCTATCTAAACAATAAAGATACAGGCTTGCTCAACTTTAATACCAATCGTAGTAAATAACTTAGTGAATTGGCGTATCACTTGTTTTATTGAACTGGCCAAAATGCTGTTCTAACACTTCAGGTGTTAGTTTGCCTTCCGCTTCTAATCGCTTAAATTCAGCAACGATCGCTTTTTGCTCTTCAAGTGATGGAAGTTTCACTTCAGGCTCATCGCCCATCTCTTGAGTCATCTGCTCTAGTTCTTTTTCAAAATCGCTCATGATACTTACCTAAATATTAAACCTAGCGAGATTTTACTCATTTACGCTCTATGATGCTAGGGCGATTAGGTGCAAAGCCCGAAACCAGATCAAGTGAACGTCAGCTTAAATGCAAAGCTGCGACCTTGATGACGATGTCAGACGTAAAAAAACCGGATTCACGTATAATGAATCCGGCTCCAATGTAAGTGCTGCAAGTTTATTCGCTATTAAAGCTTAAACGAGCCAACCATCTTATCTAGGCGAGAAGAAAGCTGTTGAAGCTCTTGGCTCGCTTCAGCTAGCTGCTCAGCGGTTCCAGTCGTCACTTCGTTAATCGCGTTGATTTCTTCAATATTCTGGTTGATGGTGTGAACTACGGTTGATTGCTCTTCCGTTGCCGTTGCCACTTGAGTGTTACGGTCAGTGATATCAACGATACGGTCTGAAATACCACCCAGTACGTCCACCGCTTCGTCCGACGCAGATACACCTTCAAGTGTAATCACTTTACCTGCACTCATAGCCGTTACGGCATCTTTAGCATCACTTTGCAGTTGGTTGATCATCTTCTGAATCTCTTCCGTAGAATCTGCAGTACGGCTTGCTAGGTTACGCACCTCATCAGCCACAACTGCAAAACCACGACCTTGTTCACCTGCACGCGCAGCTTCAATAGCAGCGTTCAGAGCAAGTAGGTTGGTTTGTTCAGAGATGTCACGAATTACACCCAAAATAGAGCCAATATCTTGAGTCGTTGAAGCTAGCTGCTCTACCACTTGACCTGTACTTTCGATGTCCTGCGCTAAACGACTGATCGCGTCTTTTGCTTTATTTACCACAGATCGGCCTACTTCAGTATTACCTGAAGCCTGTGTTGCCGTTTCCGCTGCGGTTGCCGCATTCGATGCAATCTCACTGATTGTCATACCCATTTCGTTAATAGCAGCGACTACTTGAAGCGTTTGATCGCGTTGTTCTTGGCTATTGTCGTGAGTGATGTGTGCTTTATTAGAAACACTCTCAGCGGCGACTTGAAGGGCTTGGCTTGTAGAGAAAACCTCTTTCATCGACTCGTGAATCTTTTCAATAAACCCGTTAAAACCCGCTGAAAGCTGTGCAATTTCATCATTGCCTTTCACTTCGATACGTTGAGCAAGGTCACCGTCACCTTCGCCAAGGTCACCGAATCGCTTAGCCAGAAGCTTAATCGGTTGAGTGATACTGTTTGCTAGCACTACGCCCATCAGAATAAAGATTAACGCTACAACAGCGGTCATGATCAGCATCTGTTTAGCCGTTGCATCAAGCTCAGCAAAAACTTCGCTCGTAGGTACTTCACCAACAACGAACCAATCCATTGACGGCACATACAAACTCGCGACAAACAGTTCTTGTCCTTGGTGCTCGGTTGTAATCAAATTAAACCCTGACTTGCTTAACAACTGACTAGATTGAGGACCGTAAAGTTGTTGAAGTGATGAGTCACTGAGCGAGCGTTCGCGGTGAATTTGCACATCACCTTGGCTATTCGTTAAGAAGACAAAACCGGTATCTTCGATCTTAAAACTATTAAGTAGACTTACCATGTCACCCATCGATTTCGATAAGCCAGACATCGCTAAACCAGAAGGCTGTTGGTAGTTCGCGAACATTTTCACTTCACCTGTCGCTTCTTGGAACATACTAACCATTGTTTTTTGACCAGATTGCGTAAAGCCAAAGAACCAACCATCCTGCTGTTGATTGAGTTGACGCAAGAAGCCATCTTGGTTCCAGTAGTAGGCCGTTTGACGGTTCGCTACTGAGGCATCATTTAGCTGATATTGATTACGAACATTGTTCAGTTGTTTTACCAACTTTGCCTCTAACTCAGCATCGCGATCGGTCGATTCGATAGCGTCAGAAATAAATTCATTCGAAGCAATTTGTTCTGCAGCTAACAATAACTGAGAGACTTCACGGTCAATTTCACCGTTGATTCGCTCTAACATTCCCGGAAGCTCAATATCGACTAATCGATGACTCAAAACATCTCTTGCTTGCTTTTGTGCCATCGCACCGACAATCACCGTAGATGCAAGAACCGCGAAGGTAATTCCAAGTACCACTTTTTGTTTAATACTCAGAGAGTTAGTTTTCAACATATTTGGACCTTTAAAAAGAATCGCTCGTTATTTATATGCCCGGAACAGGCTTTTTTGGGGTGCACTGAAACCAGCAATGCACTCTCTCAACCATGTATCGGCTAGACGCCATCAAACTAGAGAGGTATTTCGCAAAAACTTGCAAGCACGGTGAAACGACAAAACTATTTATTCTTTAGAGGAAACAATTAGGTTCCACGAAACTCGCCTAACGACAGACCTGAAGCTTTGATATATAAAAAACGATTGGTATGGTACAAACTATTGTTTGGTGGTTTTTCTCTTTAACCACTTGTAAATAATTCCAATTTTGAAAAAATAAATTCCGCAAACGTACTGGAACTTTTTCCTAGTAATCAGTGACAAATACTCAAAATAAAAATCGAATGGATACCCAGAGAGTCCAAAAATGCACAAAACAAATTTCGAAGTCCTTCAAAACTATCTAGAGTCTCAAATCATTGGTCAAAAAGAGCTCGTTAAGCAGCTGATGATCGCCCTTTTGGCTGATGGTCACATCCTAGTTGAAGGGCCTCCCGGGCTAGCAAAAACCCGAGCAGTAAAGTCACTGGCTGACTGTGTCGAGGGAGACTTCCACCGCATTCAATTTACGCCTGACCTACTGCCTGCAGACTTAACGGGTACCGATATCTTCCGACCAGAGACCGGAGAGTTCACTTTCCAATCTGGCCCGATTTTTAACTCGCTTATTCTAGCGGATGAGATCAACCGTGCTCCGGCGAAAGTACAAGCGGCAATGCTGGAAGCGATGGCTGAAAAACAAGTCACTGCAGGTCGAAAAACCTATGCGCTACCGGATCTGTTTTTAGTAATGGCAACACAAAACCCGATTGAGCAAGAAGGCACTTACCCACTGCCAGAAGCCCAGTTAGACCGTTTCTTACTTCATCTAGAAGTTGAATATCCAGATATGGAAAGTGAACTTGAGATCCTTCGACTCAACCGCGGAGAAGCTCAAGGCAACGAATCGGTTCAGCCACAAGAGATATCTCAGCAAACGATCTTTGAAGCACGCCAAGAAGTACTCAATATTCACATGGCAGATACCATTGAGCAGTACATCATCAGACTGGTAATGGCGACTCGCCAACCTAAGCAGTACAGCGACCAACTTAATCAATGGCTAGATATGGGGGTTAGCCCACGTGCAACGATTGCCCTAGACCGCTGCGCTCGTGCACACGCTTGGCTTGCTGGCCGCGACTATGTCACACCACAAGACGTTCAAGCGATGGCATTCCCTGTACTGCGTCACCGCCTACTTCGTAGCTACCACGCACAAGCCGAAGGGGTCACTGCAAACCAAGTGATCGCACACCTTATCTCGTTGGTTGGTAGCGCATAGGAATACGCGCATGAATAATCAATTACCCAACCATAGTGACGGTGTCACGTTAAATTTAGACGAACTGCTGCAATACAAAGCGCAGTCTGTTCGCTGGTTGCCTCCAGCGAAGAGCCTTTGGTCGCAACTTAACGGCCAGCACGAGAGTAATCGTAAAGGTCGCGGGATGAATTTCTCTGAGGTTCGTCAATATCAGGCGGGCGACGATATCCGCAGCATTGATTGGCGCGTCACGGCGAGAACCGGAAAGGCGCATACCAAACTGTTTTCTGAAGAAAGAGAACAGCCTGTGATTTTGTTCTTGGACCTATCAAGCAGCATGATTTTCGGCTCAACCTTGTTGCTTAAATCGGTTCAACTCGCACACTTTGCCAGCCAACTGTGCTGGTTAACCGTCGCTCAAAAAGACCGTATTGGTGCAGTAATAGATACTGGCCAAGAGATCATTGAGATTAAACCCAGTGCTAGCAACCATGCTCCGCTGCGTATTTTACAAAAAGTCATAGAAATCAATAACGCAGCGCTGATTGAACACAACAATCATAGTGACACGACCTTAGAGCATGGACTGAAATCTCTACACCAACTTTGCCCGAAAGGGAGCGATATTATTATGCTCAGTGACTTTGTGCGTTACCAAGAAAGTGATTACTCACTTATTAGTCAAATTCGCAGACACAACAGAGTACGTCTGGTGCATTTTTACGACCCGCTAGAGCAAGGTCAAACGACCTATAAAGGCTCGAAACAAGTCACTGATGGCGGTAAAACACAGTGGTTCAACTTCTCCTCTAATAAAGAGAAGGCAAAGCTTAACCATGCCTTCTCGGCCAAGCAGCAACAGCTACAACAGATGGGGTTATCTCTCGCGATACCCTATAGCTCACTGTCGAGTGCACAGCCACTGATGAGCCAGATATCGGGAGTTCAGTCATGAAGCAACTCTTAGATTTAAGTCCGGTTATTGCGCCTGACGCACCAACATGGTGGCCTTTGGCGTGGGGTTGGTGGGCATTGATTATCACTGCCATTGCTCTGATCGCCATAGTATTTTTCATTATAAAACGCCGACAAAAGAACCAATACGCGAAGAACGAAGCACTTGCTTGCTTTCGTAATAATCAGCCTTCAAATGCCTTGTCTGCGAGCGAAGCTCAAGACATCCTTCGTCAAGCTGCATTGAGTTACTTCCCACGCGACAAAGTGGCAGGTCTAACTGGTGATAATTGGTTGGCGTTCTTAGATGCGCAATTGGCAAAACCGTTGTTCGCCGCAAAACAATCGCAATGGCAACAAGCGCTCTATCAAGATGCAGCCTTAATGAGCGACGAACAGAAAAAGGCTCAACAGCAATTGGTTAATGACTGCGAAACCTGGCTTCGCAAAGCCCTTCCTCCAAAGCGAGGTCGCTATGACTAACTTTTTAAACGCGAGCTTACTAAACATCGAGTTCGTTTGGTGGTGGATGTTTTTCCTCGCGCCACTACCGCTTCTCGTTTACTTGTTCTCGCCAAGGTCAGAATCAAGCAGTGCCATAAGGCTTCCCTTTCTACCCGAGGACGGCAATACCAAGACACCGAGCACTCGCTTACCAAAAACCTTGTCAGCCGTTATCTGGCTTTTATTGGTGACGGCAATGGCACGTCCCGTTTGGTACGGCGAACCGGTTGAGTTTCAGCCCAAACACCGAGACTTGATGTTAGTTGTCGACCTCTCCGGCTCGATGAGCCAAGAAGACATGCAGTTCAATGGCGAATACATCGACCGCTTATCAGCAGTAAAACATGTATTGAGTGAGTTTATAGAAGAGCGCAAAGGCGACCGAGTCGGATTGGTGCTATTTGCTGATCATGCCTACTTGCAGACGCCACTGACGTTAGACAGAGACACTCTTTCACAACAACTCAATCAGGCTGTGTTAAAGCTTATCGGTACTCAAACTGCGATCGGTGATGGTATCGGCCTTGCCACCAAAACCTTTGTCGATAGCGATGCCCCTCAGCGTGTAATGATTCTACTTAGTGACGGCAGCAATACCGCAGGCGTATTAGATCCACTTGAAGCTGCCGATATTGCTAAAAAGTACAACGCGACGATTTACACCGTGGGTGTCGGTGCGGGTGAAATGATGGTCAAAGAGTTCTTCATGACTCGTAAGGTCAATACTGCTCAAGACTTGGATGAGCGCACCCTAATGGAAATTGCCAAACGCACTGGCGGTCAGTACTTCCGTGCGCGTGACAGCAAAGAGCTGGCAACGATTTACGACACCATCAACCAGTTAGAACCCGTGACGAACGCCACAAAGATCTGGCGACCACAACAAGAGTGGTTTGTCTGGCCACTGTCGGCGGCAATGTTCTTCGCATTTATGCTGTTAGCCATTAGGAGAAACAATGTCTAACTTTACTTTTATCTACCCATATTGGTTCTTGGCGCTTGGCGCGTTGCCCGCGATTTGGTGGCTTAGCAAGAGACAATCCAAGCAAGGGCTATTGGCGTCACACATCGCCCGTTATCTGGCTCCTGAATCGAGTAAACCCTCGAAAAACCGCAGCACTTATTTCGGTGTTTGGTGGTTGATCGGTGTCATCGCGTTGGCTGGACCAAGCTTTGAAAAAAATGAACAACCGAGCTTTGAAAAAACGCAGGCGCGAGTTGTAATGATGGACATGTCGATGTCTCTATATGCTACCGATATAAAACCAAATCGCCTGACTCAAGCGCGATACAAGGCTCTGGATCTGCTTTCGTTATGGAAAGAAGGCCTAACAGGAATGGTGGCATACGCCGGAGATGCTTACACCATCAGTCCGCTAACGTCAGACATCAACACCATCAAGAACCTCGTACCCAACCTATCACCAGATATTATGCCCTTCCAAGGCGGCAATGCAGCATCGGCAGTTAAGCTCGCGATTGAGATGATGACTCGCGCTCATATCTACCAAGGCGATCTAGTATTGATTGCTGATGATATTGATGCTCAAGAGAAGAAAGAGATTGATTCCCTACTCTCAGGCAACGATTGGACATTGTCGATTCTAGCAGTAGGGACAGAAAGCGGTGCGCCGATCTCGTTACCTACAGGTTCGATGCTGCAAACCGCCTCAGGACAAACCGTGGTGGCAAAAACCAACTTACAGAACATGCGCGAGCTTGCACACAGCTATGGCGGCACATTCACTGAATTGCAATTGGATAACTCAGACGTTGAACACATCGCAAGTTACCTCGACCGAGTTGCCACAACATCAGAAGTGACTAAAACCAATAACTCACTCAACACCAGAGTGAACAGCGGTTTCTGGTTATTGCCGTTTCTGTTACTTCCTGCACTTGGGCTATTTCGAAAAGGTGTTATTTGGTGCGGGTTAGCTGTGCTTGTATCGTTCAGCCAGCCGAATACTGCGTTTGCGAATCCTTGGAAAACCGATGATCAGGTGGGTTATCAGTTATATCAAGATGAGGACTTTCAACAAGCCGCAGAACAGTTCGAACAGCAAGAATGGAAAGGCATTGCGCAATACAAAGCCGGTGATTTCGAAGCGGCCGAACAGACGCTACAAAGCCTTTCCGGCGAAGATGCTCGCTACAACCTCGCCAATGCACAAGCAAAGCAAGGTAAGTACGACCAAGCGATAAAAGAGTATCAACGCATTCTCGAAAGCAACCCTGAACATGCTTATGCGAAGAAGAACCTAGAGATTGTCGAACAAGCTCAGAAGCAACAGCAACAGCAACAGCAACAGCAACAGCAAGGCGATTCTGAGTCCAAAGGTCAAAAAGACCAAGACCAGCAAGGTCAGCAAGGTCA